>JAZDKN010000144.1:0-9845 GCA_043803065.1 Microcaldota archaeon | reverse complement strand
ACCCGCGCAAGGCGCTTACAACCGGCGAAGGAGGAGCGATTACGACCGACGACGACAAGCTCGCCGCGCTTTGCGCGTCGCTCAAAGACCACGGCAAAAACTATTGCTGTGACGACGGCGTTTGGAGCGCGACGACTTCGTTCGTGCGCCCTGGCTTCAACTACCGCATGAGCGATGTTCTCGCCGCCATCGGCCTCGCGCAGTTGCCGCGCTTCGACGCGACGGTAAAGAGAAGGCAACAATTGGCGGCGCGTTACTCCGAGCTTTTCGAGAGCGAGGGCATTGAAAGCGAATTGCTGCGCGTTCCGAAGCCGCCGGCTACGTCTTTCGGGAACCACGCGTTTCAGTCTTACGTCGTTTACCTTTTGAAAGCGCCTGCGGGCGGCCGCGACAAAATAATCGCTTCGCTCAAGCAAAAAGGAATAGAAACGCAAATCGGAACGTTTGCCGTCCATCTCCAGCCCGCTTACGCTCGCAAAGCAAAAACCGCCGAAAAACGCGGGGTTTCGCTGCGCAATTCCGAGCTCGCTTTCCGCAACTCGCTCACGCTCCCGCTTTACTCTTCCATGACGGACGTGGAGCAAGAGCTCGTCGTAAAGGAGTTAATCGCCGAGCTCAAACGCTTTTGACACTCAAACGCGCTTGACTCTGGCTTTCGCGGGTTTCGCAACCCCGTTTCCAGTAAACACTGCGAGCGGCGCATCGTTTTCAACGAAATAGCGCGAGAGCAACGGCGACGCGATGAAAGCGAATCCGACGCCGCCAAGCAAGTGCATCGCAGTGAACGGGATTTGCGCGAGCGCCGTAGCCCACAAGGGTTGGTTGAACTGCAATCCGAACGCGAGCGCGGTGACGGCGTCGTACGCAACGACTCCGACTGCGGCGAAGCCCGCGAAGCGCCAGCGGCTCAGCTTAAAGCGAGGCAAATATTTTCCAGCGGCGAAGCCGAGCGCAGCGTAAGCGAGTCCGCAGTAAAGCGTCCACAAGCCGAAGCGTCCCGTCACGAAGTCAATGCTGGCGAGAGCGAGGAAAGCGAATAACGCGCCCACGACTGCGCCGTACTTTCTGGCGAACGGGAGCACGACGCCCATTATCGGTTCCACGTTCGGTAGCGGGGCTAGCGCGAACCGCGCCGCGATGCACAAGACGAGTCCGGAAACGATTTTCGCCGCGTCTCTCAACTTTACGAACTGCATTTTTTCAACACCTTTTTTTTTGGAGGAGTAAAAAAAGCGGGGCGAGTATTTAATATACTATCCTGAATTAAAACTACTCTCGCAAGGCTAGCAAAGACAGTAAAGTTCGCAAAGGCGTTTTTTCTCATGGCTAAAACCGTTGTTACGGGCGGCGCGGGCTTCATAGGCTCGCACGTCGCGGAACTCTTGGCGCAGCGCGGCGACGTCGTCGTAGTCGACGACTTGTCGAGCGGCAAGCAAGCCAACCTGCCGAAAACAAGCAAAATCAAGCTTGTAAACGCGAATTTCACGGACTCAGCCGCGCTAGAAGAATTGAAGGGCGCAAGCGGCGTTTTCCACTTGGCGGGCATAGTCGGCGTTCCTTATTCTCTCGAGCACGCGGAGGAAACTCGCCGAGTGAACGTCGACGGCACCGCGGCGCTGCTTGAAGCGTGCGAAGCAGCTGGCGTGCGCTCGTTCGTTTTCGCGAGCAGCGCTAGCGTCTACGGAAACGCGGCAAGCACAGGAAAACAAAAACAGAAAGAATCGGACGCGCTGCGCCCCGAATCGCCTTACGCGGAATCGAAAGTCGAAGGCGAGAAGCTCGTTGCGCGAGCGTCAAAGAAAATGCGTGCTTGCTCGCTGCGGCTCTTCAACGTTTACGGTCCGCGGCAGCAGCCGGGCGGAGCTTACGCAGCCGCGATTCCTACTTTCATCGACGCCGCGTTGCACGGCCGCGAAATCACGGTTTTCGGGGGCGCGCAAACGCGGGACTTCGTTTTCGTGCGCGACGTCGCGCGCGCTTTCGTTCTCGCCGCGGAACGCGGAGGAAACGGGAAAGCGTTCAACGTGGCGACCGGCAAAAGCGTTTCGGTTATCGAGCTCGCGGGCGAAATCGTTTCTCTCGCGGAAAGTTCGTCTAAAATCGTTTTCAAGCCCGAGCGAAGCGGAGAAGTCCGTTTTTCCGAAGCCGACGTGTCGCTCGCGAGCAGCGAACTCGGCTTTAAAGCCGAATGCCCGCTTGAAGCGGGGCTCGAGGAAACGCTTGAATACTTTAAAAAACTTGGAAGAAACTAAACTTGTGAAGAAAACTGGGTTTGGCGGGTGGATTTGAATGGCTGACTATTACGCGCATCCGACTGCGGATGTTTCGCCGAAAGCGAAAATCGGGGCGGGCACCAAGATTTGGCACCAGGCGCAAGTGCGGGAAGACGCAGTAATCGGAAACAAGTGCGTCATCAGCAAAAACGTTTACGTCGATTTGCGCGTCGAAATCGGCAGCGGCTGCAAAATCCAGAACAACGTCAGCATTTATTTTCCAGCTAAAATCGAGGACGACGTTTTCGTGGGCCCGAGCGTCACGTTCACGAACGATTTGTACCCGCGCGCTTTTCTTTGGGACGAAAGCAGGCATTCGCCGCTCACGCGCGTGCGCCGCGGAGCGAGCATAGGCGCGGACTCGGTCGTAATCGGCGGAGTGGAAATCGGAGAGTACGCGCTAGTCGCCGCGGGAAGCGTCGTCACTCACAGCGTGCCCGCTCGCGGGCTCGTCGTCGGGAATCCGGCGCGTTTGCGCGGTTTCGTTTGCAAGTGCGGCTTCAAGCTCGACCTCGAAAAGGCGGAGAAGGAAAAAACGCACGTTGCGGCGAAATGCGCGAGGTGCGGCGATACTACGAAAATTCCGTCAAGCGATTACGAAAAACTGGCTGAAACAAAGCGAGCGTGATTTGAATTGATTTCAATAGCGAAACCGATGATTAGCGACGCGGAAATAACGAGAGTCGTCGAAGTCCTGCGCAGCGGACAACTCGCGTTCGGTCCTCTCGTCGAAGAATTCGAGCGGGCGCTCGCCGCGTACAGCGGCTACAAGCACGCGATTACGACGACTAACGGAACGACGGCGTTGCATACGGCGATGGCCGCGCTAGGCATCGCGCGCGGAGACGAAGTCGTCATTCCGGATTTCACGTTCATTGCCACGGCGAACACGCCGCGCTTCGTTGGTGCAAAACCCGTTTTCGTCGACGTGGACGCGCGCTCGTTCAACATCAGCGCCGAAGCGGTGCGCACCGCGATTACGCCGAAGACGAAAGCAATCGTCGCCGTCTCGCTCTACGGACAGGCTTACGACGTGGACGCTATTCTCGCAGTCGCGAAAGAAAAAAACCTTAAAGTCGTGAGCGACAACGCGCAAGCCATAGGCGCAAAGTGGCGCGACAAACGCAACTTCGACGAGGACTGCGCGACTCTATCGTTTTATCCGACGAAGAACGCGACTACCGGCGAGGGCGGGGCGCTGCTCACGGACAGCGACGAGATCGCCGCGCGCGCACGCGAGTTCCGCAACCACGGGCAAGGCGTGCAGTACGAATACCGAGGCTTCGGCCACAATTTTCGCATGACTAGCTTGTGCGCCGCCATCGGCTTGGAGCAGTTAAAGCGAGTCGACGGATTCAACGACGCGAGGCGTCGCAACGCGAAGCAATACAACGATTTGATGGCGTCGGTCGTCGCGAAAAACAAAATCGAGTTGCCGAGCGAGGACGAGCGGTGCTACCACGTTTACCACCAGTACACGATAAAATGCAAGCGCGGCGTTCGCGACCGGGACGCGTTGCGCGAATTCTTGAAGCAAAAACAAATCGGGAGCGGAATTTATTATCCCGCGCCGTTGCACTCGCTGCCGACTTTTGCCGCGCGCGCGAAAACGCCGGTTACGAAGGAACTCTGCAAGCAAGTGCTTTCCTTGCCGATTCATCCCGCGCTCACGGAGCAAGATGTTCAAACCGTGGCTGCAGCCATAAAGGAATTCTTCAAGGTAAAGTGATGAATTGACGCGCGTCAGTCAACGCAAACTCGAAACGTTCGTGTCTCGCATTCTCGAGTCTTACGGCGCCAAGCCAGCGCAAGCGCGAATCACTGCGCAAGCAATGGTTGCTGCGGATGCCCGCGATCACCCGACGCACGGCGTAAGCCGATTACCGTACCTCGTCAACGGCATCAGGCACCGCAACTGCGTTCCGCGCGCTGAACCCAAAGTGGTGAAGACCAAGGGAGCAATTGCAATAATCGACGGAAGAAAAGGATTAGGTCATTACGTTGCCGTTCGCGCAATGCGGGAAGCAGTTCGCCGCGCGAAGCGTTTCGGAGTCGGCGCCGTCGCCGTCCACAACTCGAATCACTTCGGCAGCGCGGCGTTTTACGCTGAAATCGCGGCACGCGCCGGCTGCGTTGGACTCGTTTTCTGCAACGCTGAAGCCATCGTTCCCGCTTTCGAAGGCAAACGCAAGGTTTTCGGCACGAACCCAATCGCGGCTTCTTTCCCGAGCGCGAAAACGAAGCTCAACCCACAGGGTTTTCTCACTCTCGATTTAGCTACGTCGTCCGTCACGCGCGGCTTGCTGCTCGAAAGCGCGCGCAAGGGCATCGCGCTTCCCGAAGGTTTCGCGGCAGACAACCGCGGAATTCCAACAACAGACGCCAAGAAGGCTTTGAACGGCTTGATTCTCCCGCTCGGCGGCCTCGGAAAGGGTTACAAAGGATTCGCCCTCGCGCTACTCGTCGACGCGCTCAGCGGCGCGCTGAGCGGTGCCGCGACGGCGACGCGCGTGCGCGGCTCGACGACGACGGCGCAGCGCTGCACTAAAGGCGATTTCTACATCGCGCTCGACGTCAACGCCTTCAGGCCGCTCTCTGCATTCAAGAAGGAAATCGCGCGCCTTGCGGCCGACGTCAAGAAAAGCGGTGGCAGCGCGCTTTATCCGGGTGAGAAAGAGTGGCGCGCGGAGCGCGAGCGCTCGCGTTCCGGAATTCCGTTGGACGCGGCGATGGTCGCGAGGTTGCGCGAGCTCGGCGCGGAGCGCGGCGTAAAAACTGATTTTTGAATCGAGCACGGCAGTCAAAAAATGATGCTCGTTTTCTTTCCGCTTGCGGCAGCCTCATGCCCTGCGATTACCGCCGCGAGCGCCCTCAAGCCAGCTTCCCCATCGGCAATCGGCTTGGCTTTCCCGCGAACGCAAGCGAGGAAATTCTCGAGTTCGACGCGCAACGGTTCCTGCTTCACGAAATACGGCTTCAACTCGGCGCCGCGCCCCACGCGCAGAACGAGCTCGTCGAAAGAACTGTAGCGCGCGGGCGGTTTCTCGTCGCTCGTCGCAATCGTCAGTTCTTGAGTAATGTAGTCGAGTTTGGCGCTGCCTTTCGTACCGCAAACGATTAGCTCGCGCGTCTTAATCGGCGTAGCGCGATTCGCTTCAACGCTTGCGGTGAATCCGTCGAACTCGTAAAGCGCCGCGCAACAATCGTCGCTCTTCTTGTCCACGAACCTGCGTTCGACTGCTTGAACGCTCTTCGGAAAACGGTCGAGGAGAAAAGAAATGACGTCGATGTCGTGCACCGCCTGGTCGATGAACGACGGTCCCACGTCGCGGTCGGTAGGCATGCCGAAGCGGTGCGCACTCGCGTGAACCGGCGTGCCGAGCGCGGCGACGTGCTTCTTCAACGCCTGCACCGCGGGATTGCAGCGTTCTATATGCCCGACTGCGAGAACGAGTTTCGCGCGCTTAGCTTTCTCTACGAGCTTGCGCCCTCCCTCCAGTTCGTCCGTAATCGGTTTTTCGACGAGAACGGGCAAACCCGCGCCGAGGAGTTGTTCGGCAACAGCGTAATGCAAGTGCGTCGGAACAGCAACGATCGCGGCATCGAATTCTTCTTTTTTTTCTTTCTCTTCTTTATTCAGCACGTCGCCGACACTGGAATAAAAAACGGTTTTCTCGAAACCGCGTTCGCGCAGCTTCGCGAGCGCTTGCTCGCTCGGGTCCACGCACGCCACGCTTTGCACGTCGTTCATTTCGTTGAGCGTGCGGCAGTGGTTCGCTCCCATCACGCCCGCTCCGACTACGAGAATATTCAAAAGCATCACTTGCAAAACGTCATTCGCAAAACTTCAATCGCGAATTAGTTTGAGGCTGACGGGCTTTAAATCGTTTGCTTGCTCGGCTCGCGCGTCGCGATTCGTTCTAGAAGCAATTGAATCGAACGAAGAAGATAAACAAACGCGCCTAAAGTGTAAGCTACTGGAAAAACCAGCTGCGCCGGATCCTGGCTCGCGCGATAGAAAAACGCGGTCGCGCCGATCCCGAGAAGGAAAAGTAATAGCCCGGTAAAAACGTTTATCGCGCGCCGCGCGAAAACATCGCGCGCGCTTTTCCTGAGTTTCGGGAAAACGGTCTCGATCACGGATTTTACTATGTTCCTAAGCTGGTTTACTAAGCGGTATACTGGAAGCAGGATCAAACACAATACCAGCAGGCTCACGCTGATCTGGCGGGTGAAGAACGGAACGTTTATCCCAAAGTCAGGCACTTGCTCGTTCAACAAAAAGCTGAGGTAAACGATCGAAATTATGATTACGACGCTCCAAAAAATTTTTTCCAGCTCGTGCGCGTACTGCGTCTGGAAAACCGCGTTGGACACGGCTTTTTCTGCGTTCATGGCGCCTCGTCCGACCGCGTTCACGGCTTGCTGCGCCTTGCGCGGGAAAAACGAAAACAAGGCATCAATGATTTTGCGGCTGTTGTCGTACATGAACGGCGTGATAGGCGCAGTGAGAAGAATCAACAGGAACGCAATCGTAATAACCGAATTATAAACGGCTAGGGAAAACAAGTCCTTCGACGCAATGGCGATGATTATCACGAATTCGCCTAAAGGAATAAGCAGCATCGACACCTCGCTCATGGCGTACTTGTCGAATCCAAGCGCGAGGCCTGCGACCGTGAAAGCGAGGAGCGAACCGAGAACGTACGCGAACACGAGCGCAAACGCGACGCCAAGCAGCGGAAGCAGTTCGAAAAGCGGGGGCAGCATCGCCGCGCCAGCCGCGGAATCGTAGAAGACGGTCGTTCCGAAACTCACGAAGAAAAACAAGATGAAGAATTCGCGGAAGAAACCGAGATCGCGCTTGATGCGGTTTCCGTAAGCGGTTTCAGCGAGAGCCATTCCAGCGAAGTAGGCGCCGAGAGTCACGCTCAAGTCGAGCAACGCGCCGGCGTAAGCGGCGAGAATTCCGACTCCGATGGCGTAGAAAATCATTTTGTTGTCGTGCCCGATGTCGTGCAGGAACCTTAGAGCGAAACGCGAGATTTTAGTCACGATGAAAAACATCGCGATAATGAATATCGCCGCGTTCAACACGAGCAGGTTCAGCGACTTGTGCGTGGAAATGCTCGTAATGAGCACGAGCATAAAAATAGCGAAAAAGTCTTGGAAAATGAGTATGGACAAAGCGATGCGCGACTCGAGCTTCTGGATTATTCCGCGCTCTATCATGAAACGAGCCACTATCACCGTGCTGGTGCACACGAGCATTGCGCCAAGCACTATCGCCGCGGAAGTCGAGAAACCGAATAGCGTGGAAATGAGGAAGCCGGCTACGAAAACGGAACCCATTTGCGCTAAAGCGAGTATCACGCTCACTCCGCCGGTTTCCTTGAATTTCTTGAAGTTCAACTCCAAGCCCAAGTAAAACATTATCATGAGCAAACCCAATTCCCCGAACAACGGCGCGACGCCTTTGCTGGGAACAAGGTAGCCCAAAAGCAAGGGACCCAAAGCGATTCCGGCGATTATGTAGCCGAGGCTTGAAGATTGTTTGAATCTCGTGAAAACAAGGCCGAAAAACAAGGCGACGAGCACGGTCACGCCGACTTCGATTACGGGAATAGCAACGGACGCTTCTTCAACCGCCATAATCGCTCGCCGCAAGCAAATGCAAACAAACGCAAACAAACGCAAAAAAAACGCAAACAAACGCAAAACGCAAACAAACGCAAAAACAAATGCAAAAACGCAACGAAAAAACGCAGTTCGAGTTTAAATCGCTTTCCCGCAGGCGTTTTTCCCGTTTTTATCGTTTTCCTCGTTTTTCGTGCTTGCAGTCGTTTAAGGGAAGAGCTCGTTTAAAGAAAGGTTTTTCAACGACGGCCAGATTACTAATTGCAAGCCCACCGTTTCAAATCGTTTCAAATCGCTTAGTTTAAGACTAACGCAATCAGTTGAAGAAAAATGGTTTTAACGCAACTGGTTTTGATAGCAGCAGGTTTTGCGCTGCTGCTCAAAAGCTCTGAAGAATCAATCAAGCGCGTCGCGAGACTGGCCAGGCACTTCAACGTTTCAGAGTTCGCGACGAGCTTCTTGATAGTCGGCGTCGTCGCGATTTTTCCCGAGCTATCAATCGGAATAAACTCCGCGTTGGCTGGCCAGCCAGCGTTCGGAGTCGGAATCGTTCTCGGTTCCAACGTGGCGGACTTGAGTCTAATCATCGGTTTGATAACGCTCGCCGCCGGCAGAACAAAGATTCACGAACACTGTTTGCACAGCCTGCGTTGGTTTCTGGTTCCGCTTTCGCTTCCCGTGTTTTTACTGTTGGACGGAACGCTTTCGCGGCTAGACGGAATAATCTTGATCGCGGCTTTCTTCGCTTACGCGCTTTTTCTCTTGCGCGAACGGCCGCTGCACTCGCACACGGAAAAAAAGGCGATGCCATGGAGACACGTGACGAAGGAAATAATCTTTCTGTGCATCAGCCTCGCGTTACTCCTCGTTTCAGGAAAAATCATTACGGACGCGGCGCACGAAATCAGCCTCGCTTTGTCTCTGCCGCTGCTCTTCGTCGGCGGGCTACTCGCCGTCGGAACTTGCTTACCCGAACTCTCCTTCGCGTTGCGCGCTTCTCAGCACAAGCACGGCGAACTTGGTTTGGGAAACGTTTTCGGCAACGTTTTAGCTGATTGCATGCTTTCCTTGGGCGTAATCGCCTTGATTCATCCTTTTTCGCTAGCATATCCGCAGTTGGCGATAACGAGCGGCGCAGCCAGCGCGCTCGCCGTGGCTTTAACGCTCGTGATGCTCGGCGCGTTCCGGCCGAAAGACGTTTTGACGCGAAAAGAAGGCGCGGTACTGGTAGCGTTTTACCTCGCTTTCATCGTTTTTCAAACCCTGCTTGAAAAAACATTGGCGGGATAAGCGTTGGCAGGATAAACGTTGACGGGATGACGTCATTATTTCCTAAAACGAATGGATTAGATGCGGTTTAGCGTTTTAGCAAGGTTTTTTAAAACGCGGCGACGAATTCTATCTCCCGACAAAGAGTTAGGCTGACCAAAATAATCTTTCGGCGTGTTCAGCGTTCAAGGGAGTTGTTCTGAAAATGCCTGTTGCGCCTGTTGCGGCTCAAACCGTTCAAAACCCGCAAAAGAAAAACTTGTTTTTGAAAGGGCACACGGCGTGCGCGGGCTGCGGACCCGCGATTGCCATGCGCATGATTACGGACGCGCTGGGAAGCGAGACTGTAGTCTGCCTCGCGACGAGCTGCACCGAAATTTTCGCGACTCGCTTTCCCACGAGCCAATTCGGGGTTCCGCTCGTTCACTCGCTCTTTCAAAACACGCCGGCGGTCGCGAGCGGCGTCGCGCGTGGACTCAAGCAGTGCGGGAAAAAGGGCGTCGTCGCGGCAATAATGGGCGACGGGTGCGCTTACGACATCGGGTTCGGAGCCCTCAGCGGCGCGATGGAGCGCAACGAAGACTTCATCGCAATCGTTTACGACAACGAGGCTTACGAAAACACCGGTGTGCAAAGAAGTGGCGCGACGCCGTTGCACGCAACAAC
>JAZDKN010000143.1:0-4784 GCA_043803065.1 Microcaldota archaeon | reverse complement strand
CGGGCATTAATAAAACAAGCGCCAGGCTATGAAAAAATAACGAAAACGAATCGAGCGAGACAAGCGTAAGACGAACGTAAAAACGAATTGTTATTCCGTCACGTCGGTGTCAATGCCGACGCGCAGAGTGCCGCAAGGAACTGGAATCTTGATCGTGCCGACGAGTTTGCCAGCCGCGTTTTCAGGAACGACCAAAGAAATCCACCAGGAAACCGCACTTTTGGGATCGATTTTCGGCTCAAATAAGATCCAACGATAATGGTCGGCATAAGCTCCTTCAACAACTACGTCTTCTGGCCTGATTGATACTGGCGTGTTACCGTCGTTTTAAATTATTATTTCCTGCGGGCTGCGGGTAATTTTTTTCGGCGAAACCGTTATTATCGGCGCTTCATCGAGAATGAAATTGAAATCGACGCCCGAACGCGTTCCCTTGACTCGCACTTTTCCCTTTAGCTCATCGCCGACCTTGGCTTTCGAAGCCGTAAACGAACCTTCAACGAAAGCACTGCCGCCCGGAGGAACTATCGCGAGCGAAGGCGCCGCAAAAACGTCCTTCAACCCGCCGTCGGCAACTAGCTGGACTTGTTCTTCGTTCGCTCCCGCGTTCCTGAGTTCGAACAAAACTTTCTTTTCGCACGACAAAAACAAGAAAGACGGGTTTTCCTGCGGAAGCACGGAAACCGAGGTCGCGCGTTCGACCGAAACGCTTTCGGCGGCCTCTCCGCCGGACGCAAGCGAAACGCTTTTCGTCGCTGCGCCGTAACCTACGCCTGGGTCTATCGCCGCCGAATAATCGCCTGGAGGAACGTCTTTGAACGAGGCGACGCCCGCGTCGTCGGAATACGTGGTAGGCAGCGTATTCCCGTTCGCGTCCGTAAGCGTGACTTCAGCGCCGGGCAAAGCGTCGCCGTCGAGCGCTTTCACGGTAAGCGTAATCGAACCGTTTTTCGGGTAGAAAAAAAAGTAGCCGAGCGCGAGCGCTAAAACGAGGATGACGAATACGATTTTCGCCAAACCGATTTGTTCGATTGCGTCTGTTATTGAATCTAAGGCAGACATTGCTATGCGACTCCGGAAAAGAGTAACGCGCCGCACTTAAAAAAGCGTTTCCCAAACCAGCGGCAAGGGACGAAACAGCTTGACAACTTCTTTTTGGCGTTACAGCAACCCAAAGCCTTTTTCTTACCTCCGCGAATCCAATCAACAAACAACAAAAACAAAGAGTTAAAAACAATCACACTCGTTTTGTTTAGCGGGGTGACGCGGAATGGGCGCAGGCATGGCAAAAATACTTAAGATGGGTATTAGCAATAGTGAAAAACTGAGTAGTGTGGCATTACCAGAACAACCAGGTGTGCGGATAGTAACTGGAGAATTCGGTAGGATCGAATTTCATGACGTCATTGGTTCGCGTCGTACTGCAAACCAGAATGAACGAAGAGCGCCTTGGATCCAGGTAACAATAAAGGACCCGGTTAGGCTAAATGCCACTAAAGAAGCGCTTACGGCGTACTTGAACTTGATGAAAACGCGAAGACAAATCGTTCCGACTGTTGGTGCAAACGAAAATGGAATCGGCATCCGTGCAACGGAGAGTTTTGAAACTGTTAGGAAGATACGACGCGGAAGGATAAACAACCTCGTACTCGTTACTGCGATACGCGAATTAAGAAAATAAACCGGCGCCGGCTAAGCCGCAACGACGTTGTTAACGAGCCAAGCCGCGTCGAACTCCCGGAGATCGCTATACTCCTGCCCCACGCCCACGAACAAAATCGGGAGCTTCACTTCGAAAGCCGCGCTGAACGCGCTGCCGCCCTTCGCGTCGCAATCAAGCTTGGTGAGCACGAGCGCGTCGACTCCGGCAGTCTCCTTGAACTTCTTGAGCTGCTCGACGAGCGCGTGCCCCGCGACTGCTTCGCCGACGAAAACGCGCAAATCCGGCTTGAGAACGCGCGACATTTTCTCCATTTCACGCACGAGATTAACGTTCGTTTCCTGCCGTCCTGCCGTGTCGACGAGAACGACGTCGATGCGCTTCGCGCGCGCGTGCGCGACCGCGTCGAACGCCACGGCAGTCGGGTCTGCGCCGTACTTGTGTTTTATTACGCTTACGCCGAGTTTGCTTCCGTGGTGTTCCAATTGTTCGATTGCCGCGGCTCGGAAAGAGTCGCCTGCGGCGAGCACGCTTGAATACCCGCGTTCGCCGAGCCAGCGCGCGATTTTCGCGATAGTCGTGGTTTTTCCCATTCCGTTGGGACCGAGAAACAAGACGACGAGAGGCTCGCCGCTCGCCTTTTTTTTCTTGACGATTTCTTCGAAACCACTTTTCGGAATCGGGAACAAGTCGAATAGCGCGGCGCGCACTTCCCCGCGAACGGTTTCGCCGAGCGACGCTTTCGCGACGCGCTTGCCAACTAGCCGGCGCTTTAAATCCCCGATCAAAAACTGCGTCGTGTCGTAGGAAACGTCGCTTTCCAGCAGCGCGATTTCGAGTTCGCCGAGCATTGGCGCGACTTCGGCGTCCCCGATTTCTATTTCGCTCGAGAAAACGCTGCGAATGCGTTTGAACAGCCCGAGCTTGGGCGCGAGCGCGCGCTCGCTTTTTTCCTCGTCCTCAGTTTTCTTGACTTCGAAGTAAGGCTTTGGCGAAGAAGCTTGTGTTTCGTCCTCCGGTGCGCTCTTCAGCGTTTCTTCCTTCAGCGCGCTTTTCGGCGTTTCCTTCGGCTTTTCGGGTAAATGCAACGGTTCTGCCGCGTGCTTTGGTTTGCGCTCGTACTCGTGTTCGGGCTTGCGTTCGGGCTTGAATTCGGTTTTAGGCTTAAGTTCTTCAAGCGCGGGTTTCGGTTTTTCTTTTTCTATCGCGGCTGCTGCTTCCGCGTAAATCTCGTCTTCAACGCTTCGAGCGCGTGCCGCGGGCGCCGCGGTTTTTGGTTTCAACTCGGAAATTTGAGGTTTGACTTCACTTGGTTTTGCTTCTTGCGGCTTTGCTTCCGCTGGCTTGACTTCCTCGGGTTTCGCTTCAGCTGGTTTTGTTTCCTCTCGCTTGACGATTCCATCGACGAAAGCCTTCAACTTGTTTTTAAGAAGTCCGAACACGAAACCATCACCAAAAACCACGAATCAAAAAAATTATTGAGTTACTGCCGCACGCTTTCAGCGAGCGCGGCGAGCTCGTCCATGCGCCTCAGCGCTTGACTGAAGCCGGACTGCGCTTCCCCAAGCGCTTTCTCTATTGCGCGCGCCCGCTCAACGAGAATTCCTTTCGCCTCGCCCGGGCTTTTTTCCGCGGCAACTCGCGAACCCACTTCGATGACGACGCTTTCAGCCGCAGGCTTCGTCTTCGCGTAAACGCCCGCGCCGAGCGGCGAAAGCCACGCTTCGCTTGCCGCCGCAGCGGTTGCCGCGTTTTTTGTTTTGCTTAACGCGTCGAGGCTCGCTTGCGCAGCCTGGTTTTCAGAGAGCAGCGCGGCGAGTTGCTGCGTCTGGCGCTCGAGTTCTTCAGCTTGCTGTCGCAAGTAAGCTGCTTCAAGCATCAAGCGATCGCGTTCTCCAGCCATAACGATGCGCCTCCCCTTTTTCTCGATTAGTTTTTTTCTTTTTTCTCTTTTGGTTTTTTCTCGTTTAGTTTTTTCTGGTTTTATTCTTATTAAGCCCAATTCGTTATTCTTCAGTGCGCCATTATTTATCGTCAGTCTTTGTTTAACGCTTCGAAAATGCGTTGGACTTCGAATCCCGTCGTCGTCTCGCCCACGAGCGCACCGCGGTCGTTCGCCACGACGCCGAGCGCGTTGCACACGCTCCCGAAATTGCTTGTTCCGCCCAACGCCTTTACCCCGAAGATTTTCGCGAGGAATTTGAGCTCGATTTCGCTCGCTTCGTTGTACGCGAGCACGCCGTTGTTAGTCGCAACGCAAACCGCGCCAACTATCGGGCTCCCGGCGAGCGCCTGCTGGAAAATTTCGACGTTCAAACAGTCGCTTATGCGGCGCGCTTCTTCTCGGCTTACAAGCGGGCTCACGAGCGCGGTCTTGTCGTTGCAAACGATTAGATTCCCGGGCGCGAAAGGCTCGCGCAGCAAAAGCGCGTTCAAACCGTCTTTCTTTAACGCGGCAACCGCGCTCCGCTCAGAGTAGCAAGGAAGAATAACGCCGCTCGAGTTCATCGCCGAAAGCAAGCCGACGAGCGGAGACTGGTCTATCAAAAGATGCACGAGGTGAGTGCCAAGCGTTTCACGCACTTGCTCCGCGTTTTTTTTCGGTATTCCGTGCGGCGCGAGCGTAACTTCGTTGTTCGTCTTGAGAAACAAGCCGATGAAGGAATTCTTGTGAATACTCGCTTTCGTAATCTTCAATTCCAAAACGCATTACCCGCCGCATTACTCGCTTCCCGCTTGAAACTCACAACCGCTTTCGATTTTACGCCGCCGAGGTTTTTTACTTCGCGGGTTCCGCTAGCGCGATCCCGTCCTTGTCCTTGCTCGCGTTCACGCGTATTTTCTTGGCAGGCTTGCGGTCGCCTTTCCTGCGCACCAGCGAATTCAATTCGGGAGCGATGCGCACGTTTTTCAAAGCGACTTTCATGTGCTTGGCGATGAACGCCTTGAGCAGGCGGGTAGCGACGCGCGCGCGGTGGCTGCGTGGCTTGAAGTACGCTTTTTCGAGGGGAACCACGAAAACGCGTTGGAGCACGATTTCGCGCTTCTTCTCTTTTTCTTTTCCGTCGCCCTTCTCCTTCTTTTTCTCGTTCCTCTTCGCTTCCTTTTTCTCCTCTTTCTTGGA
>JAZDKN010000142.1:0-2373 GCA_043803065.1 Microcaldota archaeon | reverse complement strand
AAGCACTAAGCTCTTAAGTGACGAAAAAAGCGCGGAACTATTTAGGCGAGAAAGCGTTTAAATAACGTTGCTTAGTGTCGCTAAATGCGCGTTCTCTAGACAGAACTAGTCTGCCGTTCGTTGTGTTTAAAAACTTAAACGCTTTTAGACGTTTTAGGTGATGTATTTTGAAAAAGGAAATCGCTTTTTTAAGCATTGGTTTTGCTTTAATTGCTTTTTTGCTAGTTGGTTGTTCTCAACCCAAAGTATCTGACGCTGGAGGTCAGCCAACAATTGTAGGAACAGTTGGCGTAAGTACGGAAACCGCAGCGCCTGCAACCGGAAAAGTTCAAGTAAGCTCTTTCACTACGCAAGAAGGCTGCCAAAACCTTATTACTAATCAAGATATAGGTGCAGCGGGGTTTGATGTCAATCTACTCGCTGCCGCTTTCTATGGACACACCTACGGCGAAACTGGTTGCAGCGGCGGTTTTATGCTACAAGAAACAATTAATGGTAAGAGTACTGCTGTGATAACCGATGTGCGTCTAGATATCGCTTTCAACAGCGATATCGCAACCGCTAATGAAGGTGAATTCAAGGACAAGAAAGAAAAAATGACGGTCGGGTACAAGTTTAACGTTGGCGAGTCATACAATTATGAAACTATCTATCGAGAAGATGTTGAGGATAACGGATTAGTTTACGCACAAAAATTGTGTGTATCGGGGAGTCCAAACTGTAAAATTTTCGTAAATTTTATGTTGATAACAAAAGCCAAGCACACAATACTTGTAAGCACAAATGCCGACGACTCTTACCCGGATTTCGTATCAAAATATAAACCTAAAGTAATAGCGCTGGGTAGAATTTTGTTAGAAAAAATTGAGTAAAACCCAGTCAGCCAGTATCAGGCTAGAACTGCTTTGCCTTTGCAGAGCAGGAACAACGCGACGCCCTCGGCGACTTCGCTTTCGCCTTCTTCAACGACTCGCGTCTCGTCGTCGAACTCGATGCTTCCTTGGTTTTCATTCGAGCAGCCACTTCCACAACGGCGTGAACGCAATGCGTTTTCCCTTGATTTTCTCCGCGCCTTCGTAATCCCAGGTTATTACGAGCAAATCGCCGCAACGCAGTTGCCTGCTTGCCTTAAGCAGCGCCTTGACTTCCCTTTCGTTGACTTCGCTCGCGTCGCTCGCGCGAGTAACTTGAACCAGTTGCGTCACGCGCGCTCCTTTCTTGACTACGAAGTCGACTTCGTTTTGCTGGTGGTCCTTCCAATAATAAACTCCGGTTGCAAACTCGGAGTCGCCGGCTTTCCTCCTCTGCAGTTCCACGGCTACAGCGTTCTCCATTAATTTGCCTGCGTTTTCGGAAAACGTGAAGCCGACCGCGTTTACCATGCCATTGTCGACACAGTAAACTTTTTTCGGGGCGACGAATTGCTGCTTCAACTTGAAAGCGAATCTTTCCAACTTTATTATGAGGAAGGCGTCTTCAAGGAATGAAACCCAGTTCGACAGCGTGGAAACGTTTTTGACGCCAAAGATTTTAGCCAGTTTGGTGTAAGTTATTTCCCCAGCGGAATTCGTGACTAAGTACCGCGCCAGGTTTTTGATTGCTTCTTTTTTTCGTATTCCGTGTTTCAGCAACACGTCTTTCGTTAAAACATCGTTATAGATTTTTGCGGGCGTGGTTTTACCGAACTTGCTGGTTTCAGGAAAACCTCCGAGAGTCAAGTATTCATTCAAAAACCTCAAGACTCCTGCTTTTTCCTTCGTCGTGTAAACCGCGGTTTCGTTGGGTTGTTTCACGGTTGGCGTAACCGAAGATTCTTCGGATTTATTCTTGAATTTCACGAATTCCTTGAAAGAAAACGGGTAAAGCGTCACGTCGACGTGCCGTCCAGTCAAGCGCGTAGCCAACTCGCCTGACAATAATTCGGAGTTGCTTCCAGTTATGATTACGCGCTTAGTTCTTCGCAGCCTGTTCGCGAACAACTCCCACTTTTCAACGTTCTGCGCCTCGTCCAAAACCACGCAGTCAACGTCGCCGTAAAGCTCGTAAAAAGCTTGCAGGATATCGTTCAAATCCGAAGTTTTTACTTCCGCCAGCCTCTCGTCATCAAAATTAATGTAGCCGAAATTCTTTTCCCCGGAAATTTCTTTCGCCAGCAGGTAAGAAAAAACCGATTTCCCGCACCTCCTCACGCCTAGGACGGCGAGAATGTTCGGGTGCCCCAAAAATTTTTTCGCTTCCCGCAACGCGTCCCTCGGAATTATTTTCTCCGTGCGCTCTATCTCTTCCAATTCCTCTTTTTGTTCCCTGATTACTGTTTTGAAATCCATGTTGTTAGTAATATCAAGCTTCTTTAAAAAGCTTTGCAGTATACCA
>JAZDKN010000141.1:0-3203 GCA_043803065.1 Microcaldota archaeon | reverse complement strand
AGAGCTATTTTATTCCTCGGGCTTGGGTGCCGTTGCTTTAGCCAGAAAACTCAAAACAAAAAAATCTAAAATATACAAATGGAAAAATGCGGAGCGTAGTGTAAATGGACGAAGACTTATTGCGTGCATTCCCGCTGACGCTGTTAAGACTCTTGCTTTAGCTGGTAGTTTTCCCTGCTCGAAAATCGAAAAAAACGTAGTAGCTTACCACTGTCGTAGTGGACTAAAATTTGTTGCGAAGCCTCGTTTGCCTATAGTGGAAGATGAACGGCTGATTAGGATTTTGGTACCGTAATCGCTGATGGTTACGATGGAGGCAAACGTTCCACGCCTTTTTATTACAACATAAACGATAGCCTGAGATGTCAGTTCATTTCGGACCTGTCTGTCTTCGGACAAGTGCCGGTAACGATTTCAGACGATGGTTTTCGCATCCGTTTTCCAAAAACTATTTCCTATCTCTTACGACATTTTTATGGCGTGTCGTTTGGCTGTAGAACCGCTAGGATTCCAGCCGTGGTGAAAACGCTACCAACCGAATTAATTGTAGAAGCCATAAAGGCGTTCATGGACGACGAAGCGTCGGTAGGGCATTCATATATTCGCGCCATTTCAGTGAACCCCCGGTTGTTATCAGACATCAGAGAATTAATTTTTTTGCTAGCTGAAAGACAAGGTGAAGCAATTCAAGACCATGTCACCGAAATAAAAGCTAGGGACAGAGGGCGTTTCACTTTTTGCTTAAACAAACCAGTTCTAAAGTGGTACGAAGAAAACATCAACTTCGTCCATAACGAAAAGAAATTAAAATTAGCTTACTTGACTAGACGCAAATCAAGTAAGAAACGTCGAACTGGCTTTACACGTTCACGCGTGCTTGCTCTAATAACCGAAACGCCTAAAACAATAACCGCTCTAGAGAAAGAAACCGGTTTGACGCGAAGCAGCATATCGCTACAACTGCAAAAACTATTAGAACAAAACGAAATCAGTTTTATCAGACGTGGAAAAAACTTGTCGTGGCAAAGAAATGAAAATTTTAGTTGTTGACTTGGGTAGTCAATGGACCCATAGAATCTGGCGCACGCTTCGCGACCTAGACTGCGAAAGCGAAATCGTTCCCGCGACTACGCCGCTCGAGAAAGTAAGGAACGCGGACGGACTCGTTTTAAGCGGGGGAGCAATGCGCGTAGGGAAAGGCGAGCTCGACGCTGCAGGCAATTGCGGCGCGCTCCTCGACGAGTTCGAGGGCGGAATTTTCGGGGTTTGCTACGGACAACAATTTATCGCGCTTCACTTCGGCGGTAAAGTCGCGCCTGCGGCGAAGCCCGAGTACGGGCCAGTTGAAATAAGCGTCGTCGAGGAAGACGATTTGTTTCGCGGTTTTCAGAAACGCTTCAAGGCATGGGCGAGCCACAACGACGAAATCGTGAGTGCGCCTGGCTTCCGATTGCTCGCTTCGAGCGCGGACTGCAAGTGGCACGCGTTCAAGCACGAATCGCGCCCGATTTGGGGGACGCTTTTTCACCCGGAAGTGCAGCATACCGAGCGCGGCGACGAGATTTACGCGAATTTCCTGAAGGCACTCAAGAAGTGACGCGTCCTTGCGCGCCGCGCGCAACAAGGTTTGCCGCGGATTAAGTTATTATTTGAACGACTTGAACCAGCGTTCGTAATCCTTGTGGCTTGCGAAACACCTGAGAACGGAAAGCGTTTCGCCGTCCGCGCGATAAATCATTCTCGCTTGCTTGGTGACGTCTTCCACGTTGAAAGGCAGTCCGAACCGCAGGTGCCTGCGCGGCGGCATGTTCAACAGTTTTTCGGCGTGATTTACGAAAAGCTTTTGCAGCGACGCTTCCGCTTCAAGCACGCCGTTCCTGGCTTTTTCGGAAAAAAAGAGTTTCAAGTTGGACAAGCGAAAAAAATCACTTCAGGAATTCTTTCTTGATTTTTTCGAAAGGAATGAGCTTAACTTTGCCGGACTTTATTTCCTGCATTTCAAACTCTACGCCTTTGTTCACGAGCGTCACTTCCTCCTCGTCGATGACGCGTTCGTAAGCCATTAGCGCCTGCCTCACCACTTCCGTCTGGTTTCCCGCGTAACCCCTTTCAATCAGCTTCTCGATAATCGCTTCGTACGGCGCCCCAAGATTAACGTTCACAGACCATCACCTATGTGCATTAGATGAGCATTCACATATATATTTATTGCTCATTTAAAAGGCGGGTTTTTCGGCGTTCAGTAACTGCTTTCAATCGCGGCTCCTATCGCAATCAGCGCGACGGAAACAACCGCGAGAATCACGACGTCGAGCGCGAGCGCCGGCGCTTCGCGGCGCGGGCACTTCGAACGCGCGAAACGCGTCACAGCCATCGAGAGAATGCCGCCGGCGATGCTCGCAACGAAATACGCTGCGACTTCGAAAATGCCGTGCGGAAACAAGCCGAGAAAACCCGTCGCGAAACCGAGCACGCCTTCGGCTTTCACTCGCGCGCCTATGACGACTCCGATTATGCTTGCGTTCCAGAGAAGCAAGTAAACGCTTCCGACGCCGTAAACGAGGCAGAACAAGAACATCAAGCCGAGGACTTGCAGGTTGTGCGTCAACAGCGTCAAAAACTTGCCTTCGCTGAAAACGCGGCCCGTAACGCCAGCCGCGCTAGCGCCCGCGTTCGCAGCTGCATTCGCTGCGTTTCCAGCAGCGTTCGCTGCATTCGCCGCGAAACCCTCGATTGCCTTGACTTCGTTCAATTGGTCGCCGAAAACGCTTTGCACGGCAGGCGCAGGCAAAACGGCGTACCAAGCGCAGTAAGCGACTATAGCCCCGAAAAAAAACCAGGCGAATACGAGGATTAAACGCGAATGATACTCAAAGAATTTGCGTTCTCCAGCGAGAGGGGACGCAAAGCGGTAGCACGCGTTTTCTTCCAACCGCTCTTCGTGCATGAGCAGCGTCCAAATCAGCGGAATCGCGGGAACCATCGCGAAAATAACCGCGCTCGCGTGCAAAGACGGAATAAGGAGCTGCAAAGCAACGCCTCCCGTCACGAATACGGCGCTCGCTACCGCTATCAGCCAAGGTTGGCGGAGGGCGCGACGCGGCGGGATTAAGACGTCTAAAACCATTTTGTTTTGCGTTAAAGCAAACGCGGGCAAGGTTTTTAATTGCTCTTGAAGAAAAACTATTCCGCGAAGTTCCGCG
>JAZDKN010000140.1:0-8698 GCA_043803065.1 Microcaldota archaeon | reverse complement strand
GCAGGCGCTTTTACGGTTATCTCGTTCAGGATTTCAGCCATGATTTCATTCACGCGTTATGCTATTTCAAGGCTTGTTGAAAAACCTTTCTAATCCCGCTGAATTCCAGGCGTGCGCGCCCATGCTTTACCGCTTCGGCTTCATTTTTCCTTCTCGTCATATTATTAAGAGGTTTAGGAGGTGTCGCGGGCGCTACACCTTCAGTAAAAAGCGCCTTGGCCGGGAAACGCGAACAGAAAGCGAAACTCCAAAAAGCGTACTCCAAACGACCAGCTGAGACGCGCTCTGCGACGGAATTCCAAACGCATCCGTCGGGGCCAACGAAAAAAGAATAGGTTTTTAACGAAAAGACGCTTATTTTGGTGAAAGAAAAAAAATGTTTTTCTGATAGTAAAGAGTTTCGAGAAGATGTTTAGTGCGAGTGGCAATGGTTGGATGGGAATTTCCGCCGTTCATGAGCGGCGGGCTAGGAGTGCATTGCTTGCACTTGACGCGAGCGCTAGCATCGCACGGAATTGAAATCGACTTTTACTTGCCAAAAAATTCATGCAGTCGCACGCACACGCAAGCGCGATTCATTCAAGTTTACTACGACGCCGAGCAAAGCTCGATGCACGAAAACACGGAGCGATTGAATCCGTACCTCGGAGTAGGATTCGAGACCAGCGTGATTGAAAGCGAAAAAACGGTTGAAAAGCATTGGCGAACGCCGTTGAAGAAACTAAAGAAAGTTGACGCATACAACATTCGCTTGGCTAAAAAAATCATTGAAAAACACGAGACGCAAGAGTACGACTTGATTCACGCTCAAGGAAACTATGTAACTGAAGGAACGTGGCTCGCGGGACGCAAAACGAAAACGCCGGTTGTTTGGACTGTTCACAGCACGATTTTCGACCAGTGCGGAGAAACTAGGCCCGACGAGCGGTTGCTTTCAATCGAACGCTTTGCGGCGCGCACCGCTGACAAAATCATTGCCGTCAGCAAGCACACGCAACGCACGGTAGTTCGGAAGCTCGGCGCCAAAAAAAGCAAGGTAAGCGTCGTTTACAACGCGGTTGAGGCGAAACAATTTGAAAACAGGGCAAGACACGACAATTCAAGGCACCCTGTTGTTTTGTTCCACGGGCGCATTACCGCGCAAAAGGGTCCGAAATACTTTTTGCTCGCCGCCAAGAAAATCCTCGAGAAAAACAAGCGCGTTCGCTTCGTCATGAGCGGTAAAGGCGATTTGCGAAATCAAATGATTGAATTCGCTCACGAATTGAAGATCAAACGATTCTTTGACTTTCCCGGATTCGTTCCGAACTCGAAGCTAGCTGAGTTGTACGCGGGCGCGGAGGTATTCGTTTGCCCAAGCATTTCCGAACCGTTCGGCATAACCGTTCTTGAAGCAATGGCGGCTGGAACGCCAACACTCGTTTCCAAGACGAGCGGAGTCTCTGAAGTAGCGAAAAACATTGTGGCAGTCGACTACTGGGATGTCGACGGAATAGCCAGTAAAATAACTAGCTTGATAAATAACCCGCGCGAACGGAGAAGGTTGTCGGAACGCGGGCTCGAGGAAGTGAAGACGATAACGTGGGACGGCGTAGCTGAAAAAACTATTAAAGCTTACGAAAGCGTTTTAAATCACTCGCGAGATTAAACCGCTGAGAAAACCGAAGACAAACAGAAAAAAAAGTTTGGCGTACAGGAGTTGAATTGTTTTTTGAACAAAGTGCTGTTCGTTGTAACCGAACTCGAGAAGCCAGTTGGCGGGTTGTACCGTTTTTCTGTGGAGTACTTGAAGACCTGGCGCAAGTTGCGCGCTGAAGACAAAACAAAGTTCGAGCCCCTCGTGTTCGCGCTTAAGGATGAGTTTTCACCTCCAAACGACTTAGTTGAATCGAGAAAATTCGTGGACTTGCCTGACAATTGCAAAGTCTTTGAAGGAAAACGCGGCGATGTCGACTGCTTTTTCTTGCAGTCGACGCTTTCAGACAAGCGGCTTGAAGAATTTCAGACGCATTTGTACAACGAGTACGGAATCAACTCGTGGGGAGCGAAATCCTGGAATTTTTACAGGCAACTCAACTCGTTTTGGAAGCACTTGCCGCTCGTCGTTGAAAAATTCAAGACCGAAATAAGCCTCATCGATTGCCAGGACTGGCTCGCGTTTCCCGCAGGCGTTCGGCTAAAGGAAGAATTCGGTTTCCCGTTGTACTGCCGGTTTCACTCGAACGAGTATGGGCGCGCGTTAGGCGAACCGAATTACGATAGTCCGCAGTTTACTAGCGAAGTGCTCGCGTTGCAGGAAGCGGACTTTATTCAAAGCGTTTCGGTTACTGAAGCGCATTTTCTCGTACGCAATTACCTGCCGTTGAAGCGGGATTTGAGGAAGAAGCTCGAGAAAAACAAGCCAAAAAAGTGGGTTGAACAACAAAAAAACATTGAGGAAGACTACCGCAATTTTTTGAGGCAAAAACTCGACGAAAGCAAGCAAAACGCGCTTGAGTTGTTCAGCGAGAGAGTTGGCGCGTTACCAAACGCAATCGTTTTAGACCCGTGGAAGGAAACCAGTATTAAAGACGTTGAAGCCGGCGCGGAGTTGTACGCGCAACTCTTACCGAAAAGCAAATTCAAGTGCCTGTTCATCGGGCGCCCAACGCACATTAAAGGCATTTACGTTTTACTTGAAGCGCTGAAACTTCTTCACGACAAGGGAAACGAGGAAACGGGACTCGTGGTAGCAAGCCACTTCGACGAGGAAGCTTTGAAAGCGTTTCTAAAATGCATTCAAGATTTAGGAATAAGCGAAAGCGTTTCAGTTCGTAACGGTTGGGTTGACGACGACACTAAAAAACGATTGTTTTGTGCTGCGGACGCAATCGTGCTCCCGTCGTTGTACGAACCGTTTGGAATAGTCGTGCTCGAAGCGCTGGCGGCGGATTACGCTTGCGAGAAAAACGGCGCAAGCGGCCCGATAACAATAGTTGCGGACTGCGGCGGAATGAGCGAGACTATCACGGACGGAGTAAATGGCTTGAAGATTCCGTTGAAAGCGCGCTTTAAAATCGATGCGGCGGATCTGGCTTTTGTTCTCGAGAAAGCGCGCGAAACCCAGGGCTTGAAGCAAAAACTTTCCGCCGGCGGAGCCAAGCAAGCATTGAATTCGCACTACACTTGGGAAAGCGTTTTAGATAAGAGTTTTGACTTTTACGATCGCGCGATTGAAAACGCGGGCAAAAACAAGTTTGGGGCCGTGCTCCGAAAAATCAAGGACTCGCTGACTTCACCGTCAACAACGTCGCTTCACTCGCTGAAAGCGCTAAGCAAAAAAATTCGTTGGGAAAACAGCGAAAACAAAGAAGCGAAAAGCTAGAAGAAAGAAAAAAGTAAATACGCTTGTTCGCAGCGCAGCGTCCCCGTTCTCGATTTTAGATTGCTCGATTTTCGCGCCGTTTCTTGAAGCGCGATTTGACTTGAACCAGGTGTTAGAATTGTCGTTGCTTAAAGAATTACTCAAAGACATACTCCGCCTGAAGCATGTGACGGTGGTCATACCCTGCTACAACGAGGAAGCCACGATCGCGAGAGTGGTTAGCGCGTGCCGCACAGCGCGCTTAGTCGACGAAGTCTTAGTCGTCGACGACGGGAGTTCCGACGCTTCAAGCGAAGCAGCGCACGAAGCTGGCGCGATAGTTTTGAGGAATGAAAGCAATCAAGGCAAAGGCGCTGCATTGCTCGCGGGAGCGCGTGCAGCGAAAAACGATGTCATCGTCTTCATTGACGCGGATTTCGTCAACGTTTCCCCAGAAGTAGTTGAAAGCCTCGCCAACCCCGTTTTGGATGGCGAAGCTAAAGTTTGTAAAGCATTTTTCGAGCGCGAGGGAGGCCGCGTGACGGAACTCGTGGCAAAGCCGTTGCTCGAATTCTTGTTTCCAGAACTGTGTTTGCAACAACCGTTAAGCGGCCAATTTGCGGTGTCTAAAAAATTTTTGTTAGACCTGGATTTAGACGAGGGTTGGGGAATCGACTTGAGCGTTATCCTAGAGTCGTTGAAGAAAGGAGAAACCGTGATGGAAGTCAACATTGGAAGCGTAGAACACAAGCACAGGTCGTTAAACGAGTTGTCGAAAACGTCGCGGCAAGTAATTCAAACGATTTTGCAGAACGCGGGTTTCCTCTCCAAAAAACACAAGCTGATATTTTTCGATTTCGACCGCACGCTCGTGACTCAAAGCAGCGTTGAAGTTTTAGCCAGCGCTTTCGGCTTCAAGAAACAATTAGAACGCGAGCGAGCGTTGTTTTTATCAGGCAAAATAACTGAACGAGATTTGACGAAACGCATCGCGAGAATGCTTAAAGGCCGGAAGGCTTCAGAACTCGAGGAAGTCGCGTCCAAGTTGAAGAAAAACGCTTTCGCTGACGAAACGTTGAATTACTTGCGCCGAATGGGTTACAAGACTGCGGTAGTGTCGTTCGGCTTCAAGCAAGTAATTTCAACTGCTTTTCCGAGAGTTTTTGACTCGATAACGAGTCCGGTTCTTGAAGTAAACCGCGGCGTTTTCACTGGGCAAGTACGCATTCCGCCGTTCAAGAGCGGGAAACGCGTTTTCTGCAAGGGCGCCGCAACCAAAGCGCTTTTGAAGGAATTCGGCGTCAAGTGCGAGGAAGCCATTGCGGTTGGCGATGACGAGTCTGATGACGAAATGTTTAAGTGGGTAGGTATTCCAGTCATTTTCAAGCCGCGCGGCGGAGTTTCGTGCATAACGCGTCGCTCGCGTTTTCCAGCGTTATCGATCCGCTCGCTTTCTGACGTTGTAATCTTAGCTGGATGAAAAACGCGTTAAAAGCTCTATTACGGTGGTACGGTGATTAGGGATTCGAAAAAAAAGTAAAGCGCCTTGGCCGAGCGCGCGGACAAAAGGTAGCGCGCCTAGCCTAATGTTATCATAATTAAAACCGCTGTAAAAAAACTATTTTTCCGTCAAAAATTTTCTAATTTCAAAAATTATCGATGGCAAAAATATGAGAATCGAGATAATAGCGATCAACAAGCTTTTCTCTGCGATTGACAAGTTAATTGCCTCGTCTTGCGACATTACCTTAAGCTCTTTTTTATAAAACTTGGGGAGAACCTCATCATAGGTTATTAACTCTCCTTCTGAAACAGCTGAAAGCGCACCAACTCCAAACTTGTAGGTGCCCGCTTTCTCCGGCTTAAAGGTATTATTAAAGAATGAATTTTCACAAAGTAGGAATGCCGAATGGTGAGTAGTAACATTAAAAAATTTGGCATGACACCCGTAAACAGCCTTAGAAGTGTTTTCTACGTCAAACCCGTGAATAATCACATCAACTACTTGAAAAAAGCTTTTAGAACTTTCCTCGTCCAATTTCGTAGACAAGTTACAAATCAACTGGGAGTTTTCAGTTATAAAATTGTCATTTGAGAGGCAAACCAAGTACACGTCTAGATAACCTATTTCTAAAGGAACTGGTTCAAACCGGTTAATCACCGTCGACTTAAAAAAAGGGATAATAAAAATAAAAATGACTGCAGCCACAATAGTTATCGTTAATGACCAAAAAATCTTCTCTTTGGTGATCACATACTCTTTCTCAAATAGTTTGAATTTTCTTTTCACTTCTCAACTGCCTCAGATTTTCTTAAACAGTTTTAGGACAACTAGCACGAAGATAAAAAGGAATATTATTATCACACTCATTACGAACCAATTAGCGTAATTCTGAGACGTATTGGCTTCTGGAAGCTTGCAATCTGAGTCGCCGCCTATCAAGCAGTCGGGGTCGCATTTACCGTCTTTCACACCATCGCACAAGCCGTCTTTGGAACCGCTCGAGCAATCAGTAGAGCATACACCATAATTTTCACCAAGAGTTGGCTCGCAGACGCCGTTTTCATTACACGCGGCGTATTTTGACACTGAAAAAGAGTTTAGTTTCGTGGAATTACGGTAAATATCAATCGACTTTCCATTGACGAAGTAAGGAATAAGAATCTGAGCAAAGAACGGTTGACTAATAGTTTGATTACTCTTGTTGACTATCTGCGTTCCGTTCTCGTCAAACCATTCTCTTGGCGGGGCATGAAGAACTAAACCGAAATCAAAATGCTTCTCAAACAAAACAGCTCCTTTAAAGGAGATCAGCGTCGCAACGTATTCGCCTTGCGTTTCCACTGAAGAGTTCGCTTCTACTAAACCTAACTCGCCAAGAGTTACGGAACCGTTTTCTAATTTTAACACTAGGTTATAGGAGGTTGCGTAGGCTAAGCTTGAAGCCAAAATCAAAAAAGCATACAAAAGAAAAATACGACCAAACATGTTTTTCGCCTCACGAATATTTTTCAAGTCTTGAAATTATTTGTCGCGTATTAACCAGCCCAAACCCGTCTTTTAATTCCCATGGATTACGCATGATTGAATTAAACGTAGGACGAATATTTTTACCAGTATAACTACACCCTTCAAAGAAACCAATATCTTGCTCTCCGTTAAAATCGCCCCACCATTGTTCAGCAGTTTCCTTATTGGGCGCGCAATTTGGTTGGCCGGGTCGGTTTCCTAATTCTTCTTCAACATATTCGTCCGCCAAACCGCCAAAAGAGTGCCCCAACTCGTGAATTAGAGTTCTAGCACCGTCTTGAAATCCTCGAATCGATACGGACGTAGCTTTGCCCGAAGCGTAAGACCGGTATGGCGTTTTAGAGATTATTATTTGATACTCCGCTAGGCCACATCGCCCAGCAACTTCGCGCGCTTTAGAGAAATCTGGTTCTAGCTGGTTAAACCACCCTTTAACCAGCGAAATCTCATTATTGTCTGGCAGGATGTAGATGTTGAATTTGTTTCGATAGCTCTTGAACGGCTCTACAGACATCAAACCATGATTTCCATTGTTTCCGTCATAGTCAATTAAAGCAAGGGTGTCAGATTTGAGGGACTCATAGTCACTGTAGCCCGCTCCAACAAAAACAAAATTTGCTTTGCTACTAGGATCTCCATTGTTTACTATCGAAATGCAACCTACTTTTGCAACGCATTGATGAATTTCCAAGTCACATTTTTGAAATTCGCCGCATTCCTCGTCAGAACAACAAGAATATTTAACGCATTTTCCATCATCAATGTAACCACAGGGACAGTCAATTTTTTTAAGTGAAGCGTAAGCGGAGTTTCCGAACTCATCCAAACAAGTAAATTCAGCATCGTGAGAAACAGCCGAAATCAAAACCGTCGCCGTCGCTTGCTCTACAGACGAATCAAACGCTCCGTCAATCGGGGTCATGTTTACCCAATCTGCACCTACTCGCAAAAAACAACTAGAAATCTTAGATTTGCCGGTTTCACTATCGTCGGCAGTTATGAAAAAAACGCGACTGTCTCCTTCATCGCGTGCTGAGGTGCCGTATAGTTTTGGTGGAGCTAGGTCGCCTTTGCAACCGCCAACAATGAAACAACTAACGCTTTTAATGAAAGTTTCAGCAGGCGTTTCACCAGCTCCAACAGTTACGTTTCCTTCAGATCGAGTAAGGCTAATTGATGGAAGCAGACTGTATTCTGCAGGATTTGAAACCAAAACGCTTCTCTTTTGAAAGTCTTCAAGAAAGAGTGCTCCGCTCTCTCGCCGGCTAGCCTTGATTTCAAGCGTTTTAGTTCCGGCGCCCCTAGAAGTGAAATCTTGCGAGAGGTGTTTTACTTCTTCGCTCACAGAAAATGAGTTTTGCGCGCCATCAAAAGAGATTTCCACTATGCCGTCGGCCACGGAACTGTTTACGTCAAAAGACACTGTAAACGGTTGTCCGATTACTACGTTTTGTGGGACAACAATGTTTTGTATTGTTAGTGATTGAATTTGCATGACTATTTCTTTAGACTTTAGAATTTGCAGTGAAGAATGCTGTGTCGGCGTTTTGTCCTGTTCACCTAACAAAAAATTGTAAGACAGGTAGTAATCAATAGGATAAGTTCCGGCAACGAATTTGCCTGCGTCAATTATTTTGGTTGACGTGGTTCCAGCAGCAAGATCGCCTAAAGAAATAGTGTTTGTTTGGTTGTTCAAAGTATAGTAAAAAGTAGAGTTTTCTGACGCCCAAGAAACCTCGTTGTTTGTGACGGTCAAGTTCATAAACGCGCTTTCATTATCGTGGAAGCTTGGTTTTGTCGGAATGAAAGAAACTTCTAAATTCAACGCGCCAACTATACTCGAGAAAAGCAATAATGAAAAAAGCAAGTTTCGCACAGCATTATCACCGCGGGATAGTCAAATTCAAGCCAAAGTCATTTACTGCCGAAGGCAGGGTTGAACTCGCTTGTTGTCCAGTGCAATTCCAATACAAGCCAGCGTACTTTGCGCCGCACGCGTTCAAAGCGTTTGATATGGCGATTGAATTGTTGAAAGTCAAGTAGTTCAAGTAAATGAAAACCAAACCAATCACGCAGAGAGCCAAAAACAACAGCGCTACGGGCGTCGCGTTGCCCACTGCTCTGAGGTAAACAACGAGCCCTTGAACGACGACAAACGAATAAACAAGTAGTACGATGAGTAAAGCGTAGAATGCACGTTCTGCACTCATGAAAGAAAAGAAATAAATTAAGGCAAGAAAAGCGATTAATTCGACTGCCTTAAACACGAAAAGAAAACGTCTCCTTGTTTTCAGAAACAATTTCATTAGCGGGTTTACTTCTAT
>JAZDKN010000139.1:0-11767 GCA_043803065.1 Microcaldota archaeon | reverse complement strand
CGCTCCCACTCTCGCGGAATTAAGCGGCTCGAAGAACGGCGCGGGAGCGGGCGCACCGAACGCGTTGACGGGATTCTTCAACTGGGGAGCAAGCCCCGAGTGGATTGCAGTAGCGGCGCTGTTCTTAGCACTCGCGGGCGTAGCGTACTACCGTTTTTACTATTCCGCGCCCAGACTCCGCAAATCGTTCGACGGAAAAAGAGTGCGCTTAGAGTTGAACGCGGGACGCGGCGGTTTGAACGGAGTAGTCTTGACAGATTACGCGTCCGAGGAATCGAGCGCCGCCGCGTTTTCCGAAAAACCGAGCGTGAGCGAAACCGTTACTGGAAAAGTGTTCAAGTGGCGGCGCGAAACGCTGGACGCGGGCGAATCGTGGGTCGTCGAATACGATTTGCGCGACGCTGGCGGCGAGCGGCTGAAGAAAGCGGAAGCGTTCTGCGATTCCGGCGGCAAGCGCTTGACCCTCGTTTCTTGAAACGCGCTTTGCGCGAACCGCCGTGAGCTGCGTAAGCGGCGAGCACGGGGTTTTTTATTTGAGCTACGGGTAAAGAGTTTGAGGAGGGGTGATTGAATTGAACCGTTTCGCCGTCGCCGCTTTTGCTTTCGTTGCTTTGACTATTGTTTTCGCTGGGTGCGTTCAAGAAAAACAGTGGCCCGCTTCACCCACGCCGTTCGTTGCAAGCGTTACGCCGAACGCTACGGCTTCGCTCACGCCGACTCCCACCGCGACTAGAACGCCTACGCCCACCGCAACGCAAACGCCGACGCCTTCGCCGAGTCCGTTGCCTTCCCCGTCAGTCGCAGCACCATCATGCATTTTGACTGCAAGTCCGAACTCGTTCGTTGGTCCAATAACCGATGTGGTTTTGGCTGCTGCATTCAAAAACCTGCCTTCGAGCGCGACAACCGCAACGCTCAAGTGCTTCAGCAGCGATTCAGGGCAAAGCGTTGTTGTAGGTTCTCAAGGCGGCGCGTTCCGTTCTTGCGCTTACCCGCTTGCGCCAATTGGCGGAACGACTTACGAAGCCAGCGCCAGCGCCGGAGGCGCGTCTTGCACGGCTGCGCTAATGAACGGCTACAACGCGTCGGCCGCGCCAATAATCTCGAGCGTTGTTGCAACTGCGGGCGCGAACAACGCGACGATTACGTGGACCACCGACGTGGCGAGCGACGGCAGGGTAGAGTACGGTCTGAATGCGTCTTACGGTTCGAACTCGACGTTGAATTCCTCGTTGTTGACGAGCCACGTGGTCGTGTTGACGGGGCTCACTGCTTCAACAACGTTTTACTACCGCGTTTGGAGTTGCAAGTCGTTGAACGCTTACTGCGCTTCCGCCACGAGTTCCACAGGCATTTTTAGTACTACCGCTCCGTCGCCGACTCCCACGCCAACACCCGTTTATTCTTTTAACGCGAGCCCTCCAACGTTCACCGCAACCCTTAATTCTAGCAACGTTTGGAATGCCTCGCAAACAATCACGTTAAGCAACACCGGAAACCAGGCTTTGAGCGTAACCAGCTGCGCGAGCGACAACACGACGCTGGTAACAGTGTCTAACTGTCCTTCAACGATAGCCGTGAACTCGACCGCCGCTGCTTCGCTCATCATCGCAAATTCGAGTAACGTAACCGGAATCTTCCAAGTAATCGTTACTTTCCAGGCGACCAGCGCAACGGCTCAAACTTCAACCGGCTCGATTACGGTTAATTGAGCGTTATTCCTCGTGCCTGGCGGGCGGCTTCGTAAACAAATAGTACTTCGCTTCGCCCTCAAGCTCGTGAATGACGCGCTCGACGATTAAATCCTCGATGTGCCTCAAGTGCGGAACGCGGCCTCGCAAGTCCTCGAAAGACTCGAATTTCTTTCGGTCGCGCGCCTCGAGAATCGCGGCCAAGTGCTTTTTTCCAACGCTCGGAATGTGCTCGAGAGTGTGCGCCCGAATGTTAATCGCTCCCGCCCGGTTGAAGAAATCAACGAAAAACGCTTCGCGCTCCTTAACCATCTTCCTGATTACGAGCCTAGCCTCGTTTTGCGCGGACGCGGTCAAATCGCGCCACTGCACGCGCCCTTTCACGTGGTCGATTTTTTCTCGTTCGCCGCCCCCGATGTAAACGCGTTCCTCGACCTTGAGTTTCGCTTCCGGCTTCGGCACGACTTCAAGCAGCGTAAAAAAAGTTTCACCGACGATTTGCGCGACGGGCTCGCGCTGCGCTTCGCCCGATTTCCCGTAAGGCAAGTAGTCTAACACTAGCGCGTACTCTTCCCGCCGCTCCATTTTCCCACAACCAGTCCTTCAACAGTTTCAGCCAACCCTTTTAATTCATTTTTTCCAGTAAGTATTTGTTCAACCGCATTAAAAAAAGCTTTGCGAAGACGCGAAAACACCGGTTTCGCGCTTTCGCGCTCCCCCGCAACGCGCCTCACTTTTTTGGCGAGTAATCCTTGATTATCTTCAAAACCTGCTTCGCTTGCTCGGCGGTCGCGCCGCTCTTCTCGCCGCCCGCGAGAATCGCGCGCACCTCGTTTTCAAAACGCGGCATATTGTTCAAGAGGCTAGCGATTTGCGCTTCGTTCAAGAAACCGAGTTTCGCTAAATCCTTCGCCATCTCGCGGCCGTCCTTCTCGCTTAGAAAAGCGAATTCCTCGAAGTAAGCGAGAGTGTTCTGCTGTTCGTAGCCGAGCGCGCCGTCCTTCCTCCGCTTTTCGAGGAGAGCGCGCGCTTCAGGCAACGCGATTATTTTTTCTTCCTTGGCGTCCATTCCAAAACCACCATTCGCCTTTCGCGTTTCGCATTTTGCGTTTCGCATTTTGCGTTCCGCGTTTCGCCTTGCGCTGCTTACACCGACGTCAAGTGCGCGTTAGCCACAATGAGTTTTTTAGTTTTCCCGCCGTCCTTGAAGACGACTTCAAAGCAGGAACCGCGCTTCGCCACGACCGAACCGATTTTGTTGTTGAAGCGCAGCGTGTTCGGCTTGCCCGCGAGAACGCTCGGGTTCACGCGTATGCGCACGCGCGCGCCCACGGCGTACGAACGCAGCCTCGCTGCCGCGCTTAACCGTCCTAGAGAACGCAGGTTCCTGCTGCGCTTGACTATTCCGCCGTGACTCTTCTTCATTCGAAAACTCCTTGAAATCCCTTTTCCGAGCCCAGTAGGCTCGCGGGATTGAGGTTAGTATAGGAAAAACGGCTTATATAAACGTTTTTAAACCCCAACATGCGAAACATTTATAAATCGATTTGGAAACCGGGTTTAAAAAGGGAAGGCACGGCGCGGCGCGTCCGCGCTAAGCGGGTGATTGTGCATGGCGAAAAAGAAGTATAGGGTTAACACGAATTTTAAAGTCGAAAACATCGTGGCGAGCGCGAACTTGGACGTCGAACTAGATTTGTTCAACATAGCGATGAAAGTCGACAACGTCGAGTACGAACCGGAACAGTTTCCGGGCGCGATAATGCGCTTGAAAGACGTGGGGACGACGCTTCTGCTCTTCAAGAACGGGAAAGTAATCTGCAGCGGCGCAAAGAACGAAAAGCAAATCGGCAGGAGCATCAAGCGCGCGGCGGAACTGCTGCGCAACTACATGAAACCGCACTCGAAAGAGTGAAAAAGCGGTTTCGCGTAAAGCGAGCTTTTTTTTAAGCTCTAGCGCATAGCTTAAATCATGAAAACCGCCGATTCGCGCTTTTTGGCGTCATCGTGTTTTTTGTCGCTGTTACTCGTAGCCTTTTTCGCTGCGCGCGTTAGTTCTGCGTCCCTCGACTGCCCGCCGGATTCTGTCTGTATTTTTTCAGGCGTGCCAACGGAATTACTCGCTAAACTCGAGCAAAAACCAGATGCGGCTGAAAGCGAAACAACAAACGAACCGCTTACTGTCCGCGACTTAACCGCTTTGATGAAGGACGCTAAAAAAACCGATTCTACGGTTCTCGAAGGCAAGCTGGCAACCGGCAACTGGTGCAAAGGACTCGAAAACGACAACATACGACAATACGAAATCGCATCCGGCCAGCTCATGATGTCGTGGGAAGAAGTAATAATGATGGTTTCCAAGAAGACGGGCGTAAAACCAGAGTATTTGTGCACACTGCTTTGGATGGAAAGCCGCGGAGACGCTTACGATCGCGGCGACGACGGCGAGTGCGGTGCTTTTCAAACCATGCCTCAATACTACCAGAATTACGAAGACTATTGTTCTGATTACGGAAGCTCTTATGCCTTCGTGGGCAAGACGTGCGACCGCAAAAAGTGGGGCAACTACCCGTTCAACGCGTATCCGAAAGCCGAACTCGGTTACGACGACCCTTCGAGCTGCTTCCATCCATTGAATTCAGCAACCGCCGGCGCCATAGAAATAGCTGCAAAACTCAAGGAAGCCGGCGGGGACGTGCGCGGCGGATTCCGGCGATACAACGGCTCTGGACGCGATGCCGAAATCTACGCTGACAAGGCGTTCAGTCGCCTGCAAAAAGTTTACGACGCGTTAGTCGCATGAAAAACTGCGCTCGAAGCGCAACGTGTGCGCGTTTGACGGAGACCAGCGAGGGCAAGCGTTATATTTCTCGCCCGCGTTTATTCTCGCGCAACTCCGAAATTCGTTCAGAGGTGGTTGGTTTTGACTAAGAAAGTGATTGTTTACTCTACCCCCACTTGCCCGTACTGCCACATGGCTAAAGACTATTTGAAGGAAAACAAAATCGCGTTCAAAGACATTGACGTTTCCGACGACAACGCTGCAGCGAAGGCAATGGTCGACAAGAGCGGGCAAATGGGCGTGCCCGTCATCGACATAGACGGCAGAATAATAATCGGCTTCGACCGGGAAGCGCTCGCCGCCGCCCTCGGCTTGAAATGATTTTTTTTTATTTAATTTAATTTTTTTCGTTCTAACAGTTTAATCCGATTGCTCGAATTCGTTTTTTCATTTTGCGTTTCAATTCGGTTTTTCAACGGTAATCTTTTTGCTTACACCAAGCCTGAACATCGCTGTCCTCGGCGAAGACGCGCAAACGCGAGCCGCGGCAGCCGCGCAAATCGCGAAAAAAAACACGGTAGATGACTTAGGCTTTTACCACACAGTATTCCAAGGAAAAATCGTGAACGTCGTCGAAAGCGCGGCTTACCCGCAAAAACCAAGCGCGCTGCTGCAAGCGATCAACCTCGCGGACTGGAGCATCGTAGTTGCGCAGCGCGCTTCGCCCGCCCTCGGCGAAATCATCGTCGCACTCGATTTTCTGCAAGCGAAAGCGGTTTTCGCGAGCGACTCGCTCGACTTCGCACCGCTTCTAGCGAACACGCGCAACCTTCGCGAAAGCAAAACGTTCGCGGACTTCAACGAAGCTAAGAATTTTGTTTTAGCGCAGGAAAGCGCCGCTTCAAGCGAAGGCGACGCGGTAACGCTAGTCGACCACTGCTTCGAAGTCAAAGGCGTGGGCACGATAGCGCTCGGCTTCGTCAAACGCGGCGTAGCGCGCGTGCACGACGAATTCGCCGCGCACCCCAGCGGCAAGCGAATGCAAGTGCGCAGCATTCAAATGAACGACGCGGACGTGAGCGAAGCGCCCGCGGGCAGCCGAATCGGTTTCGCGCTCAAAGGAATCGAATCCGCGGATTTGAAGCGCGGCACTGTTTTAGCGAAAAGCGGCGACGCATCCGTAAAAACCGTGAAAGAATTCGATTGCTTGATCGACGTAACGAAATTCTCGAAGCAGCCGTTGGAAAACGAGGCGGTACTGCATCTCAGCGCGGGATTGCAGTTCGAGCCTTGCGCCGTAAAATGCGGCGCTCCGATAGTTCCCGGGCAGTCGGGCAAGGCACACATTGTCGCGGACAAGTCGATTGCGCTCGTCGAAGGCGAAAGCCTCGTTTTGTGCGACTTGAACGCCAAAAGCTTGCGCGTTCTCGCCGGAGTAAAAGCGTGAACGATTCGCAACTGCCTGCAGCCGCTGGCGTTCAGTCGCGGGCGTTGCAAGCCAGCGCATTATAAGTGCGCGCGTTCAAAAAATAGAAAACACAGAAAATAAGAAAAAGAAAATAACGAGTTGATTCAAAAAAAATGGATTTCTCCAAAATGGCGCTCAGGCCAAGCCTCGTTCGCGCGCTGCTCGAACTCGGCTTCGTTCAGCCAACGCCAGTGCAAGAACAAGCGATTCCGCTGTTGCTGCAAGGCAAAGACGTCATCGCGCAAGCGAAGACGGGAACGGGAAAGACGGCCGCGTTCGCGTTGTGGATTCTCGAACGCCTCGGCCCCGAAAAACGCGTGCAAGCGCTCGTGCTCGTTCCCACGCGCGAACTCGCGGTGCAGGTAACGCGCGACTTTCAAAGCATCGGCAGGCACACGACGCACTACGCGGTCGCCGTCTACGGCGGCGCGGGAATGGAACCCCAAGTCAACGCGCTTCGCGGCGGAGCGCAAATCGTCGTCGGCACTCCCGGGCGCATTCTCGACCACATCTCGCGCGGAACGCTGAATCTAGCGCACGTCCGCTTTCTCGTTCTAGACGAAGCCGACCGAATGCTCGACATGGGATTCAGCGAACCCGTAATCGAAATCGTCGGGCGAACGCCGCCGCGAGACAGGCAAAGCGCGTTTTTTTCCGCGACTATGACTGAAGACGTCGAACGCCTTTCGGACAGAGTGTTGACGCACGAACCAGAATTCGTCCGCGTTAGTTCCGACTCGCTCACCGTCGACAAGGTTTCGCAATACTACGTCAGCATGGACGCACTCCAAAAAATGCCTGCCGCTAGCATCCTCCTCAAAACGCGCAAACCCAAGACGACAATAATCTTCGTGCGCACGCAGCGCGGAGCCGAAAAATTGTTCGACGGGTTGAACAGACGCGGATTCAACGCGGTCGCGCTGCACGGCGGACTCGCGCAAGCCAAGCGCGACCGTTCCATGAACGCCATGCGCCAAGGGCACGCCGCGGTGCTCGTCGCGACCGACGTCGCCGCGCGCGGACTCGACTTGAAAGACGTGGATTTGATTATCAATTACCAAGTGCCAGAGGAAGCGGAGGCGTACGTACACCGAGTCGGCAGAACGGCGCGCGCGGGAAAAAGCGGGGAAGCAATAACCTTCGTCTCAAACCTCGCGGAACTGCGCACGCTGCGCGGAATCAGCCAACGCATAAACGCGGCAATCAGCGAACTCAAAATCGATTTGCCTAAAATCGAGGCGCGGAACGATACGGACAAATTCGGAGTGCCGTTCTATCTCAGTCAAGGAGGGCGCGAAGGAGAACGCGGAGGCGAACGCGGCGCTCGCAGCGGCGGTTTCCAGCGTTTCAACAGGTCGCGCTACGGCGGAGGCGGACACGGCGGCGGTCGGGATTACCGCTCGCAAAGCGGATACGGCAGCGGACCGAACAGGGGGCGCCGAAGTCCAAGACGCTGATACGTTGCAGTTTATTCGCTCAACCGTTTTTGGAAAAGATAAAAAATAAAAAATGTTTCGTCGCGAATTCACTTCCGCGTTATCTTGCGCAAGATTATCCTGAAGTTCAACGCCTTTCCCGCTAGCGCGGGATTGAAATCGATTTTAATGCTCGTCGAATTCATTTCGATTACTGTGCCGGACATTCCTTGCGACGAAGTCAACTGCGAACCGATTTTAGCATCGCTCGGAACGTTCGCCCGCAAAACCCAAACGATTAAATCCGCGCGCTTTTCCCCGTACGCCTCGGCCGGCTGCAAGTGCACGGTTTTTTCTTCGCCTTCAGCCATGCCGATTACCGCCGCGTCGAAACCCGCAATCATTTGCTCCGCGCCAACCGCGAATTCAAGCGGCGAATACACCGCGCGCAACGGCAAACCCGCTTTCACCGCCGCCGCCTTCAGCGAAGTGTCGAAAACGGTTCCGTCGTCGAGAGTCCCAACGTAATCCACCGCAACCGAATCCCCTTTCTGAGTTTTCAAGGAATTACCTCCGCCGCTTGTCGAAGCGGCCACTGAAACAAACGCCGAAGGAACTGCGGACGCGCCGCCCCCGTCTTGCGAAGCGCAGCCTGAAAACAGCGTTGCGGCAAAAACAAGCGCGCACGCGAGCACAGCCAACCTAAAATCCATTGTATTACCTCCGAATTACAAAACCGAAAATATTTACATCCGCCCTTTCTGAAAATCGTTTAATGCAGGGGGAGGGATTTGAACCCTCGAACTCCTAAGAGACAAGGTTTCTTCAACGCGCTTGCGGGCACGTCATCTAAGCCTTGCGCGTTTTCCAGACTCCGCCACCCCTGCGGGAATAATTTGGGGGCGGCGGTTAAAAGCAGTTTCGAAGAACAGAGATGCGGCGTCGCCCAAAAAGTTCAAGCGTACATCGGGTTTTCCTCGCGCGCCTTGTAGTCGCTGTGCAGAGCCTTCATCTTCTCCATCGCCTCGCGCATGCGCGCCTCGACCGTTTCGCCTTCCTTGACGAGCTCCTTCGTTTCTATGGGAACGCCGATGATTTCGCTGAGCTTGTCCAGCAAGCGCGCGCTCGCTGCGGGGTCAAGCGGATTCGCGGTTTGAACCATAATGTTCGCCGCAGGCATTTTCTGCGCGGCGCACTCGGCGATTAAAACGCCGCTCACGCCTTGCGTCGCCCCTTCCCTAATGAGTTCCACGCCGTGTTTCTTGAGGAGTTCCGCGATTTCGGGCGTGCTCGCTATCCCGTGAATCGTTTCCTTAGGCTCCTGCGTCGCTATCGCCGCGAGCGAGTAAATCGCTTTCGCTTTCTTCTTTTTCGCCCACGCGATGATTTCCTGGCTGAGAACGAAAACAATGTCCGCGGGAATCACGAACTCGCTGAACAAAACGACTAAATCGTGTTTCTCGCTCGCGTAAATGCGCGCCGGGCTCACGGGCTTGTAGTCGTGAATCGCGCTAATCGGCGGAAAATGCGAGGACGCAAGATAACCTATTAGCTTCATTTGCAGTTTGTCCGCGAGGTACGAAGCGCAAATTGTTCCCACCATTCCTATTCCGGGAAAGCCCTCGATTATTATCGGTGTTTTAAGCTTGACGGATTCTGTTTCCTTTATTTCCACTCGCAAAACAATCACCTTGCAGCGCACGCGAAACGCGAACATTAAGCGGTAATCGCAAGTTACTGCGCCCGCGCTTTTTATGTTATGCCTATCGTCGACGCTCATCATCACGTTATGCTTATTGCTTGCAGCGCGTTGAAAACGAGGAGAGCGAGCGGCGCCATGAAAGCGAAATACAACACGGCTTTGCGCTTCGCGCCCTCGACTGACGCGACGAAAAAGCCTGCGAGCGCGGCGAAAATCACGAGATACGCTTGAGCGCCTACGACAACCGCATTCTGCACCGCCTGCCGCTGCGCGAGCGCCGCCTGCGCCGCGGCGCCTTCTTCCCCGAAAGCGAAAGCGCCCACACCGAGCGAGCCAACGAGGTTCAAGAGAACGCCGAGAATAGCGGGCACGAGCAGTGCGCCGCCAGCGAGCAGCGTATACTTCTGCAGCGAACCGGCCGCCGCGTTCTCGCGCGAAATCGCCTGCAAGTCGAACGCGTCTTCGGCAACCTGCTTCAGCGCGGGCGCCAAATCCGCGCCCGTCTCGTAAGCAGCAAGCAGCAAGTCAACGCTGCGCTGCGCGAGCGCAGTCGGGCAACGCGCTGCGAAATTCTCGAGCGCGCGCTTCACGCTGGCGCCCGACTCGATTTGACGAAGCGCGAAAGCGAACTCGTCGCTTAACGCGCCGTGCCCGCCGCGCGCGATCGCCTCGATTATTTTTTCCATGCTCGCGCGCTTCGGGAATGCGGCCGCCTGCAGCAACGCTGCCGGCAGCGCCGCATCGATTTCCCTCAACCGTTTTTCTCGCTCGTAATCCCAGTAAAACCAGAGAAGCAACGGCGGAAGCAGGAGAGTCGCGATGAAGATTAAAGCCAAATAAGGAATGGGCGCGGCAAGAAAAAATAATTCCGCGAAACCGGCGGCAACGCAAGCCGCGGCTAACAAAAGCAGGCTCCGCCGATTTTCTTCACTCAATTCTTCGAACACCGAGCTCAACTCGACAATAGTTTAGGAGTCTTCCAACGCAAGTACGCGAGAATCGCCGCGTCAACGAGCGGGAAAAGAACGATGAAAGCGAAAAGCACCTCGGCGACGCCGAACGAGAGTTCGAGGAACGCGCTGCCCACGATGACGTACGCTGCGAATAGCGCGGGCGCAACGCATGCCACGCTCACGAAAAGCAAGCCGAAGAACGTCTGCTTAGCCGCGAACTCGCGAGCCCGCGTTTTTTGCACGCTCACGAGCTCGTCAGCGAGCTTGCGCAACGGCGCGGCTGCCGCTTCACCTTTTCCACCGTGCTCGCAAGCGAACCGCAGTTGCGCGAACGCGCGCTTCACCAGCGGCGACGCCGACCGCTCGCCTGCGGCTGAAAGCGCGGCGCCCAAACCGGTTCGCTCGGCTTCGCGGAGAACGCGCGAGAATTCTTTGCTCAACTCCGAACCGCCGAGCGCTGAAACGTCGTTCGCTGAATCGCCGCGTGCGGCGCGCGCGTCGGCGCGCGTTTCGCGCCGCAGCACGCTCTCGAAACTCGCTCCAGCCGCGAGCTCGAGCGAAACCGCGCGCAGCGCGACAGCGAGGTCGCGCTCGATTTCTTCGGCACGCTTAGCCGCAGCGACTCGCGGATAATTGAACGCCGCACCAAAAGCCAAAGCGAAAATAAGGAATCCCAACGCTAGGGCGGCGAAGATTTCGCCCGAGGCCGCGAGGCTCGCGAAAGCAGCGAGCGCTGCTGCAAGCAGCGCAACGAAAAGCGAGGCGCTCGCCCACTCGCGCGCCGACAGGCGGCGCGCGCCAGCTCGCTCTAAATTTTTTCCTAGTTTTGCAAGCGACGACTGCGAAAGAAAGCGGCCGAGTCCGGCAAAAGCGAGGGAGCGCGCCGCGTTTTCAGGAAGCGAAGGCATGAATGGGTTACAAGCGCGGGAATTAAAATCGTTGTCCGCGTTAGTTGCGCGTGGTTGAAAGCGGTTGAAAGCAGTCGAAAGTGATTGAACGTGATTGAAACCTGGGTTTTGTTCGCGCTCGCAAGCGCATTCCTTCTCGCGCTCACCGATGTCGCGGACAAAATACTCCTTGGCAAGCACGTGCCTTCCGTGCGCGCGTACACGATTTTTTCGGCGCTAGTACAGTTAACGGTCGGCGCTGTTCTCCTCACCTTCGCGCCCCTACCGCCCGCGCTCTCGCTCGAAACTCTGGCGTGGATGCTTTTCTCCGGCGTCCTCGTGACCGCGACGTACTACTTGTTTTACGCGAGCGTGAAAAGCGGCAGCATCGCCCGCGTGATTCCGGCGTTGTACGTTTACCCGCTGCTCACGCTCGTGTTCGCAACCGCGTTCCTCGGCGAGCGAGTAAGCCAAATCCAGGCGTTTGGCATCGCGCTCGTCGTTTTCGGCGTGACGCTGACGGCGTTCAGGAAAAAAGGCTGGAAACTCGAGTTGCGCGGCGGAATCGCGTTAATGCTTTGCGCGGCGCTCGCGGTCGCCGCAATCAACGTAATCGAAAAACACGTGCTGCAGTTCGTCAGCCCGTGGACGCTAGTCGGATTCACTGGAGTCGAACTTAGCATCTTAATTCTTTCAACGCTCGCGTTCAAGAAAACTCGCGAAGAATTTGCCGTCGCCGCAGCGAAGCCTTTAGTCGCAACCGCGGCGCTTGCCTGCGAAGCGCTCGGCATGATCGCATACGTCTTGACCGCATTCGCGATTCAATCCGCGCTCGTTTCGCTCGTAGCGCCAATAATCGCCGTGCGCCC
>JAZDKN010000138.1:0-2654 GCA_043803065.1 Microcaldota archaeon | reverse complement strand
CTCCAAAGCGAATTTTTTTGCAGACAGCAGCGCCTCGTCGCTCGTCGCAGCGCCTTCGGCGCGCTGGTAGTTCGGGAAAAACTTGAGGAAGTGAAGCGGAATATCGCGGCTGACGCCGGCGACGAGCCGCACGGTTTTGCGCACGGATTCGTCATCGTCGTTGAGTCCGGGCACTAGCAGGTTTATTACTTCGCAGTGAAACCCGCTTTCGCGCCGCAGTAATCGGCGTAAAGCGCGTCGTCAGCGAACTTGAGGTCGATGCGAATCGCGTCGAGCATGCGTTCTTTTTTAACGATTTCAAGCATTTGCGGCGAGAAGTAACCGTTGCTCACGAAAACGTGGTACTTGTCTTTAGCGATTTTCTTTGTTTCAGTCACGCAGTCGCGAGCGTACTCGAAGAAAATCGTGGGCTCGCTGTACGTGTACGCGATTCCGTCGCACTCGTGCTGCAAACAGAGTTCCGCAACTTGCTTCGGAAGCGTAGTCGGCACGGAATCGAAAACGCGTTTTGGATCGCGGGAATTGCGCGGCAATTGCGACAAATCCCAATTTTGGCATGAGAGGCAGCGGAAGTTGCAGCCGGGCGTGCCGAACGACAACGCGGTTGTGCCGGGCCTGAAGTGGTAAAACGGTTTTTTCTCTATCGGGTCGACTGCGAAGCCAGTGCTCTTGCCGTAACTAAGCGAACGCAGCGTTCCGCCCTCGTTGAGCCTGACGGCGCAAAAACCCGTCGCGCCTTCCTCGATTAAGCAGTAGTGGTTGCACAAGCGGCACTGAACTCGACCGCCGCCTTTTCCGCCGCTGCCGCCGATTTTTTCGTAAAGCAAAGCTTCCTTCAATTCCGCCATAAACAAGTTTTGATGCCGCGCGCATTTAAAAACCCGTTCCGCGTAATGACGAGCGAACACGATTCAACAAAAACAAAAAAAATACTCGAAAAAGGCGGTTAATCATGGACGTGGCGTGCCCCCAGTGCGGCAACCCGAATCTCGACGTGGACGCGCAAAACAACGTGGTCTACTGCCGCAAGTGCGGTTTCGCGGTGCAAGTCGATCCGGCAACTGGAAACGTCACCCCGCTCTCGGGCGGAGCACCAAGCGGAGCGGGCAGTGGTGGCGTTGGTGGGGGGGGCGGCGGAATGCAGGTCGGCGGCGGCGCAATGGGCGGCGCAATGGGTGGAGCGCCGGGTGCTTACGCCGGCGGTAAAACCATTCTCGGTTTGGAGCCGTTCACTTTCACGTCGCTCGGCATAGGAATCGTGCTCTTGCTTTCGATTATTTACAATCTTGATTTGTCCATGTCGGCTGCGGGCATAGCGGTTTTCCTCGCGGTTTACGTTTGGGCGAAACTCTTCCACTAGACGCGCCTCAACGCCTTGAATCGAAACCCTAAATCGAAACGCCATTAAACGCCATTCGTCGAACTGTTTTTCGTCAGTCCAGCAAGGTTTTTATTGCCGTTCAGCCTTGCTTTTTCTCGCTGAAAACGAAAAACGAATTTCAAAACCTGAAGGTGGAAAATTGAATGGGCATCGAGCAGCTTAAAGTCAAGATTGCGGGCGAGATAGCGCTTTCCCAAGACCCGGGCGCGTCAATGAAAAAATGGCGCGAAGTATTCGGAATCAATCAAAGCGAGCTGGCCGAGTTCCTCAAAATCTCGAGCAGCACCATAAGCGATTACGAAGGCAACCGCCGAAAAAGCCCGGGAATCGCCGTAATCAAGCGCTTCGTGGACTCGTTGTTCGAAATCGACCTCAAGAAGGGCGGCGAGCTCGTAAAGCGCTTTCAGGAAGCGTCGCCTGAAGAAAAATTCTTCGAGGCGATAGACTTCGCGAAGAGCATTGACGGTAAAACGTTCGCGCACGCGATTGACGCGAAGCCGCTCACCGGAGGGCGAAAGCTCGAGGACGTGCAGTTGTTCGGCTGCACTATTCTCGACTCGTTGAAAGTCATTCTCGAATTGCCTTACGAGAGTTTCGTTAAAATCTACAGTACGACGAACCAGCGCGCGCTTTTGTTCACGAAGACGAGCACGGGCCGCAGTCCGATGGTTGCGATTCGCATCGCTCCCATAAAACCCGCGCTCGTAGTATTGCATGATTTGACGCCTGAACGCGTCGACAAGCTGGCGGTGCGCATCGCGGAAAACGAGGGAATCCCGTTGCTCGTGACGCAGCTAAAGCTCGACGAGATAACGAAGAAAGTCGAAGCCCTCAAGTGAAGCGAGGGCGCGCGCTAGCTAGTCAAACAAAATGAAAAAAAGAACAGGGTTATGGTGATATATCACTAAATCTAACTATAGACTGCGTCCCACCATGATGTTCTTTCCGAAGCACAGTGATTCGCGCATATTCCGTCGCCTTGGCATGCATATAGGCCTATAAAAAATAGATGCCAGTAACAAGAGCCAGGATTCATAACAGTGACAGAATATTCGCAATCGCATGAGTTGCCCGGAAGATTTCTTGGAAGTTTAATCTCTGCGCCACTTATTGGGTCGGTATACTTATAATTTACAAATAAAGTATGCCCGTCGTCACTAATTGAAACCTCTTCGTCAGCACCAGCGATATACTTGTTTCCTTCAAGGTGTCCAGAGCGGAGAGGAACAATAACTTTCGTTACGGGATTCACGGTGAAACCCGCTTTAGGCGG
>JAZDKN010000137.1:0-14742 GCA_043803065.1 Microcaldota archaeon | reverse complement strand
AAGCGTTGCTTACGCTCATCGTGCTTCTTGCAGAAATCGAGAATGCAGATTGAGCCGGATATGTCCGCGCCGAGGCACACGACTCGCGGGTCGCTTCCCTCGCGGTCCAAGCATTCGCCGAAGCCGAAGCGCGTGGGCTTCATTTCAGCGCGCATCGCGTGCTCGTGAGTCGGGTCGGGGTGCTGGTTCCACCAAAACGGCCTTTCTTCCGGCAGAATGAGGTTGCCGTATTGTCGCGCGACGTGCGCGCGCAATTCTTTCGCGCGCCGCTCGATTTCGGGAGTGTAAAGCGTTTCGAGACCGAGTTCGCGCAGCGCGGCCTTCGTTTGGTCGAGCGACTGCGCTTTCCCGTGCCACTCGGCGAGGTTCTCCATGAACGAAACGCCTTTCCCCTTGATTGTTTTCGCGATTAACACCGTTGGCTTGCCTTTCGTCGCCGCCGCTTTCTCGAACGCGTGCAGCAACGCTTCAACGTCGTGTCCGTCGACTTCAATCGCGTGCCAGCCGAACGAACGATATTTCTCGGCGAGCGGCTCAACGTTCATGACTTCGCACGTCTTGCCGTCGATTTGCAGTCCGTTGTCGTCAACTATGCCGCAAAGATTATCGAGCTTGTAGTGGCTGGCAGCCATTACCGCTTCCCAAATGCTTCCCTCCTGCTGCTCGCCGTCGCCCATAACGCAGTAAACGCGGTGCTTCGCTCCGTCGAGGCGCGCCGCCAGCGCGTCGCCAACGGCGATGCTCAAGCCTTGCCCGAGCGAGCCGCCGCTCATTTCGATGCCTTTGCATTTCTTCCAGTCGGGATGGCCTTGAAACGGCGTTCCGAGAACGCGCAGTCCAACCGCGAATTCTTCAACGGGATAATAGCCTGCGAGGCCCAGCAGGGCGTACTGCGCTGGGCACTTGTGTTGCGCGCTCAAAAACAAGCGGTCTCGCTCGTTCCAATTCGGGTTTTTCGGGTCGTGGCGAAGCACGGAGAAATAAAGCGTGGCAAGGTAATCCATCATCGACAGCGCGCCGCCTGGGTGCCCGGAGCCGGCGAAACCTATTGCCATGAGCGTGTAAGCGCGGCCGCGCCGCGCGACTTCGCGAATTTCTTCCGCTGAATGCTTTTTTTCTTTTCCAGTTTTCGAATCGATGATGCCTATGCCGCCCCACCTCGCAGAAAAAGCTGTTTATAAGAGCACAAATGATTTACTTGAAGAAAAAACAGTTTTTATAATCAGTAGGGTATTTTAAATGATTACTTAAATAGCTTTTCGGGGTGAGTCGCATGGTGACAAGCAAATGGTTTTACGGCGTGATGATTATTGCATTAATCCTTGCAGGATGCGTTCAACAACCTCAACCGACTACTTCGCCTAGTATTGCGCCAACTCAAATGCCGACAGTAACGCCGACCAGCAGAGACAAAAATTATTGCGAAACAAACGATGACTGCAAACCGCTGACGTGTCCTTGCGGGTGTTACAACAAAAACTACGTTGATTCAATGTCGTCAAGGAATCCGTCTGATATTACTTGTCCTTGCATAGCGCCAGAAAAATGCGTTTGCGTGAATAAAGAGTGTCGAAAGGCAACTCCAACGCCGACACTCACGTCTACGCCAACTCCGACGCCTACGGCTGCGGGCAACGCGGTTGTTTTAGCTACCGATAAAAACGCTTACCAGCGCAGCGAGAAAATATCGATTACTTTGACTAACGGCTTGCGCGAAAGCGTTTGGGTAACGCAAGATTGCGAACGATGGTGGGAACTGGAAACGTTTGATGGCGGCGAGTGGAAAAATATTGCTATGCCTAGCTGTATTATGTGCGAACTAGGCCCTATGCCGCAATTATTAAAAGCTGGAGAAAAAGTTGTCGACGCGTGGTATGGCGACTTCGGCTGCGCCGGCGGGTTTGAAGCAACTGCGATAGCTGCCGACGCCGGAACGTATCGACTTAAAAGCTCTTATTATTTTGATTGCCGGGTTAATGAATCTAAATATTCAACTTACAGTGACTTGGAAAAAAATTGCAGTGGAATGAAAGAGATTTATTCAAACGAGTTCACTTTAAGCGCTCCAGCCGTGGAAACGTTTCGGAAAAGCGAGCCGATAAAGTTCAAAATCGATGGGGTTTTTCAAGTTCGCAGCAACGACTTGCCGTTTTCAATAATTTCTCTTACTCACGGAATTAACGGTTTACAACTGAAACACTCTTGCAACGGAAAAATGGGTTACGGTATTGACGAATACTGCGAAAACGGTAAAATAGTTCTCAGGTACATTAGCACGCTGTGCAGTTTTTCAGAAAAGTGGTGTAATGGCTGTAGTGACGTCATCGGGTGGGAGAATACTATTGTTGATGAAGAGTTTTCTTGGAATCAAAAGGAATACGTTTCAGTAAGCGAGTGGTGCGAAAACACGGACATTCACAGGGAAGTTCCTACGCAAGTTCCTGAAGGCAGGTACGCAATCGTAGTAAAAGACAAAGTCGTTAAAGAGTTCGTGATTCAATAACCTCACCGCCAATCGCACCAAAACTTTTCTGAAAACCTCTTTTAATAAAAGAAGAAAGCTAATACTCTGCACGCGGTGAATGAAACTTGAGAAAAAACGCTTTCAAGGCGGTTGTGTTCGACCTCGACAACACGCTCGTCGACTTCGCTCGCATGAAAGAACGCGCTTGCGACGCGGCAGTCCGCGCCATGCGCTCGCACGGCCTCAAAACGAGTTTCAGCGACGCGAAGCGCTCGCTTTTCGCGCTTTACTGCGAACACGGAATCGAAAACAAAGGCATTTTCCAGATTTTTCTGAAGCGCGAACTCGGCGCGGTTGATTACAAGCTCCTCAGCAACGCGATAGTCGCTTACCGCCGCGAGGAAAACGATTACGTCGTCCCGTACCCGGGAACGACCGAAACGCTTGCGGCGCTCAAGAAAAAGAAAATCAAGCTCGCCGTGCTCACGGACGCGCCGCGGTTGCGCGCTTGGAACCGCTTGGCGGCGATGGGATTAACGCGATATTTCGACTTCGTGCTCACGCTAGCCGAAACAAAGCGCCGGAAACCGCACTCCGCGCCGTTCAACGCCGTCATGAAAAAAATGAAAAAAATCGAGAAACTCGGCGCGCCAGCGCTGCGGCCGCACGAAATTCTTTTCGTTGGCGACTCGCCCGGGCGCGACATGGCCGGCGCGCAGCGCGCGGGAATGCGCACTTGCCTCGCGCGATACGGAATGGCTGGGTGGCGCAAGCCAGTGTGGCGCGCCGTGAAAAAGCATTTCGTTGACGCGGTCGGCAAGCCGAAGCAAAAACAGAAACAAAAACGAGTGCGGCCCGACTTCGTCATCGACGACGTGCGCGAGCTAGCGAAAATAGTTTGACGTCGCATCGGCAGTTACGAACCATAAACAATTTGCCGCGCGCCACGTCAGTCCGAGTACTTTTTGTACTCGATTGTACTCGATCGTGAAAGAATTTTACTCGACGCGAAAAACGCAGCCGCGGCCGTTTACTTGAATTTTTTAGCCAGCTTCGTTTCAAGCGAGAACAACAACTGGTTTTTGAGCGCGCTCCAGTCAACGCGGTTCTCAACCGGAATGAACGCGTCGAAACGCCGCAATTCATTCACGCTAGCATTTCTCACGCCGTCCATGATTTTTTCGAAGAAAAACGCGTCCACCCGCTGGAAGTCGAACAACGCGTCGGAATAACGGTAGAGTTCCGTGAACACTTTGCCGGCGTCAAAGTTTTTTTCAGCCAAGAGCGCGTTCAAGTCGTACAAGTCTTTTCCTTCGGCGCGCGAGGCTGCGGCGAGGAGTTTCATCGCGATGAGCGTCTCCACCTCGTAAGTCGGAATCAACGCCGAAGGAACGAGGACGCCGTGCTTGGCGAGGAAAGACCTTGCTTCCATCCAGACGACTGTGCTCTTCGGTGCCTTCAAGCCGAGCGCGACGTCGAAGTTGATGACGTCGTCCACTCCTTCTTCCTCGAACGAGTAGCGAATCGGGAAACGAAGGAACTCCTTGAACAACCGTTGCGGCGCTTCCACGCGCACGCCAGGCAGTTTTTCCAGGAGGTCGCGCGCTTGCCGCTCGCTGGCGCCGAACAAGTGCATGTCCACGTCTTCCGAAAAACGCGGGTTGTCTAAATACGCTTTGTTTATAGCGGTTCCGCCGAAAACGGCGTGCTTTCTTCCAGCCGCGCTGAAAACGGCGTTCGCGTGCGAAAGCAATTCGCTCAACTTCAATTCCTTCAACACCACGGTTTTTGACAAGCCCGTAGCCAAAAAAATTCTTTCATCAATCACTCGAACCACCCCCGTGCCTCCGCTCGCTAAACGCTGCTCAACGCCGCTGAACGCCTTGAACGCCGCTGAACGCTATTACGCTGTTCGGATTTACCAAGACGCGCCACTTGGAGTCGACGAAGCCTTTTCTCGGTGCAGCAGCGTCAAGCACTGCAACCGTCTTCGAACGCTTCACGCTTTTTTCCAGCGCTTTCAAAAACCCTTGCGAAACGCCTTGCGGCGCGTTCAAAACAGCCCGCGAACAAAGCTTTTCCACGACGAACCCGACGCGCTGCCTCAAACCGTTTGAGCCCAACGCGTTCAAATAATCGAGAAACTCGCTCCACTCTCCTTCGCTCATGCGGCTGGCTTCAAGCGCTTCCACGAGTTTGCCGAGCCCGCCAGCGTAACGGGGGTGCGAAAAGCAGTCGAAGAAAGTCTTTGGCACGGACGAAACGCGCACCGCCCGCGAGCCCTTGAAAGGCACGGCGCCGAAGCACTGGCTTCCTAGGGCTACGAGCTTGTACTCGACGCTGGCGCCGGTTCCGACGCTTTCTTCAGCGCTCGATCGACGAAGGATTTTCTTGCTTGAGTGCGGCGTCGCAACGAAGATGGTGGCCGGCCTCTCGGAAACCAGGTTGTGGAGGCTGAACGCGGTACTGAAAGCTATGTACGAGCTTTTGCCGCCCAAAGCGAGGCCGAACGCGTACTCGGAGAAAGGCGCGGCCGCGCCGCCCGCCAAATAAACGCCTTTCCCGACCCGCGCAACCATTTTTTTAGCGGCAAGCCGTCCAAGCAGCGTGCTGACGTAGGCCGGCGAAACGTTTTTCACCGCCTGCCGCAACTCGCGAGTCGACACGGCGCGGCCGCGCGGAAGCAGTGAAAGAATTTTTTGTTCGGCCGGCGTCAGGTAAACGAATTTCTTCAAGAGTCTTCCCATGAATTGTTTTAAAGCGCCGCCAGTATTTATATTTTACTATTACCCTAGTTTTTTAACGCTTTAATCGAATAATCATGAGTTTGTAAAACGCAGGCGTGAGTGGGGAAGATAGGTGAAGAAGATTTTTTGGGGGGCCGAGTCGAAAACCTTCAAGTGGAACGCGCGTTCGCCCGGATTTCGTAATCGACGGCGTGCGCGAGCTCAAGAAAATAGTGCGTTGAAAATAAGGCGCTCTGTAAGGCGGCGATTTATTTCCCGCGTTTTATAGCTTTTATAAGTTTAGTCCAATACGGCTTGCTTAATTTGCCGCGGGTAATGTCTACTCCACCCCAATCATTGCCGCCTATCGTAACGCCAAACTTCTTTCGTCTCAATTGATTGAGCAGTTGTTCCGTAAACACAGTCTTACTCGCATAAATAGAGCTGATTTTATTCAAATGTGTTGGTGACGCGTTCTGTAGTTCAATAACGCTTGAACCGCGGTTAGTAAACCGACCGCTAGCTCCGAACTTAATTTTCTTCAATTGCTTGACGAGCGCGTTTATTCCTCGCGTGCTGATGCCGGGCTTCCCCTGAATTACTGGCCTCATTTAATCACCCTAGTCGTTTTAACAACTAATTTTTGGTTTCCTCAACTATTTAATGCCGCTAGTGGCGTCGCTGAACGCGTTCAATAAATGGTTTTTAAACTCGCTGCGCTTTACTAAAACGCTTTCTTATTCAAGAGGTGGATGAAACCAGTGGCTGAACAAACGGTTGAACAAAAGGCTGAACAAAAACAGCGGAAACCCGAACCGATTCGCGTGATAATGCTCGGCGCGCCCGGAAGCGGGAAAGGAACGATTTCGAAAAAGCTTCTCGCCGCGCACGGCGGAAACCACGTTTCAACGGGCGACATGCTGCGGCAAGCGGTTGCCGCGCGCACGCCGTTAGGGCTCGACGCGAAGCGTTTCATGGACAACGGAGAACTCGTTCCCGACTCGGTCGTCAACGGTTTGATTGCGGAATGGCTCGACGTGCACCGCAGCGAAGGATTCATTTTCGACGGGTATCCGCGCACGGTTCCGCAAGCGGACGCTCTCGGCGCGATGCTCGCACAGCGAGGAATCGAAATCGATCTCGTTGCTAATCTCGCTGTTCCCAACGACGTAATCATTCGCCGCCTCACCTCGCGCCGTTCTTGCGGCAAGTGCGGGCAGCCGTTCAACCTCGAGTTCATGCCGCCGAAAATCGCGGGAAAGTGCGACGAGTGCGGCGGCGACCTCATCCAGCGCGAGGATGAGAAGCCTGACGTCGTCAAAAAGCGTCTCGCGGTTTACGAAAAACAGACGAAGCCGGTCGTTGATTATTACGAGCGCAAAGGAATGCTGCGCAATTTCGCGAGCGAGTCAAGCGAGACGACGGTAGCGGAAATCGAGGCGGCGCTGAAGTAAGCCGACACGCGCCGCTAAACTCGTCTTCGTTTTCTTCCAATTTTGTTGGATAGCGCGTTTAGAAGCTCGTGTTCCTTGAATTCTTGCGGCGTGAACGGAAAACCTTTGCATGCGTCTGGCTTCACATTATGTATCTTGCAAAAGTACTGTGGTTGGCTTCCGACTTTTTTGCTGCCTAGGAACGGGCATTGCCGAATTAGTTTGCCTCGTTTTTTGTAGTAGAGTGGGAGAAGGAATTGCGCGCCTAATCCTCTTGAAGCGTCCTCAAGATGTGAAAAAACTTCTGTATGTCCAGTAATTATCAAGCGCCGCCAGTCGCTCCCGGTAATTCGCACGTGCGTGCGTCCCCCGATTGCTTTGCAGCAAGCGCCGCATTGCGAGCACTTGAATTTCGTCGGGTCGAATCTTTTCAACGGTTGGTTGGACGCGCGCACTTCAAAACACCGAGTAGCCTTTGATGCGCTTGATTTGCGCGAGGAGTTCGCGTTCCCCGTCGCTCAACGCTTTCGCGTACTTCGCTTCGATTGAGGCGACGTCGTCTTTCGACGGCGACGAAAGCAGCACTTGCTTCTCGCAAATCTGGCGGCCGAAAAACGGTTCGGGAATGCTTATCGCGAGCTGGTCGCCTTTCTTCGCCTCGTCAACGCTCTCCTTGTTCCGCTGAATGCTTTTGATTGCGCCGACGGGCTTGCCATCCTCGGTCATCAACGGATAGTCTTTCCGAATGCGTCCCTCGAGGACTTCGATGCCGATTATGCACGGGTTGCTGACGCGGAAGCAACAGCCTTGCATTATTAATATTTTGGCGGGGAGCACGAGATTCGTGAAAGCCTCGCGTCGCTCGCTTTCGACGCTTTCGTCGCGCCACCGCTTGTAGCCGTCAATGAGGTTGTAAATTATTTTCTCGTCGAAGATTTTGACGTGCGCCGCCTCCGCTTCGCTCGCCGCGTCGTCGGCAACGGGAACGTTGAAAGCGAAGATTACGCCGACGAGCTTGTTCTTGTCGCGCATCGCGATTGCGTCAGCCACGTCGCGCCTGCTCACCGCGCCTATCGCGGTCCGCTTCACCGGAATTTTCTCGGCTGCGAAAAGCCTCGTAATCGCTTCGATGCTTCCGAGCGCATCCGCCTTGATTAGAACGCCTTTGTCCTGCGTTTCGAACAAAATTTGCTTGAGTTCTTCCTCGAGCGCTTCGCTCGCTTGGTGCGCTTCCTCTTGCGTGCGAACGACGAAGAGGCTGCTGCCTCCGATCGCGTCTTCCGCTCGCTCGCAAGCGATTTTGACTCCAGTCGCCGCGCGCACTTCATCCACGCTCTTGAATTTCTCGCGCGGATCGCGCATTTCATCAAGCGGCTTCGGCTCGAGCAACGCCTTGACTTTCGAAGTAGCGGGACCGCCGAGAGTGTTGAACGCGATTTCGTCTCCCTGCCGCAGGCAACCGTCGTAAAGAATCACGTCGAGCGTTTTGCCGAGTCCGCGCTCCTCGCGCACTTCTAGTATCGCGCCTTTCCCGCTCTCGTCCTCGCTTGTAGTCAGAGTTTTCTCCATGAAGCGCTGCGCGAGTCCAGCGACGAAGAGAAGCAGCTCTTGAAGGCCTTCACGAGTTTTCGCGCTAACGGGCACGATAGCAACTTGCTTCGTGAAGTCCGCGACTCGGTCGAACCGCTCCGCCTGGAAACCGTAGTTGTAAAGCGCGCCGATGAGCTGGTAAGTTTTTTCGTCGAGCCGTTCGATTACGTCCGGCCGCTGTTTTTTGGCGCTGTCCGCGAAACAGGCGCCTCGCTGCGGCAGCCAACCGTTGAGCGCGTCGATTTTGTTGAACGCGACTATGAAAGGCGTCTTGTACTCGCGGAGAATCTCTATTGCTTCGATAGTCTGCGCTTCGATTCCTTTAGTGCAGTCGATGACGAGAATCGCGATGTCCGCGATGCTTCCGCCGCGCTTGCGCAGATTCGTAAACGCTTCGTGCCCGGGCGTGTCGATGAATAAGAGCCCGGGAATCGTGAGCTTGATGCGCATCCGCTCGAGCATCGAGCCGCAACTGGAGTCCAGCAAATCGCGCGGGAAAATGCTTGCTCCAATCGCCTGCGTTATGCCGCCGTGCTCGCGCTTGGCTACGCCGGTCTCGCGGATCGAGTCCAAAATTGTCGTTTTTCCGTGGTCGACGTGACCCAGAACGCACACGATTGGTTGGCGCAACATTTCAAATTCACTTCGCTTTACTTCGCAAGACTCGAAACAAAAACTCTAAAAACGCGAAAAATTCGTTAATAGTTATTGGCAGCGCAATTTATTTAACCAACGCTTTTCAATAAACTGTTCATGCCTGTGCTTCGTCTTAAACCACGCGGTCAACTCCCGTTAAGCGATGCAGAGTTAGCCGCTGTAATGACGCGAGTCGACAAAAAAACGCTTATCCCGAGAAACGATTTCCGGCACACGGAACAAATTCTTAAAGCGGTTAACTCCGAAGTTGTTCGGCGGAGTAAGCTCCCACGTCCGGTTAAGACCGAGTTGCGTAAAGCAACCGAACTTGGGCTTTTACTCAAAACAACGCAGGCTCTTGAAAGCCAAGGCCGGCTTTTCAAAAACGACTTATTCAAGTTAATCGACGCTTACGATGAAAACGTTCGCCGACTGATTCAAGCCGACCGCAAGCGTAATAAAATCGATGCAAAAACAGCCAAGGAAAACAAAGAGAGTTTGGCTGGAAGAATCAGTGCGCTCAAAAACGAGGTTTCAGCTTTTTCAAGGAGAATTTATTCTGAATCCAAACTGGACCCCAATGCCGGCGTGTTAGTGCGGGTTCCGCTAGCAATACCGATCGACGTGCAGGAAGCGGTTATCGAAGAAATACAGGCGATGCGGATTGAACGCTTAACTGAAAAACGTGGTGAGAGAGAAAAAATAGGCGGCGTCATGCTTCAAATCCGAGAGCACTACAATCGCGTCAAGCAAATCCACCAGAAATTGTGGCCTGGAGAAAAAACCGTTTTTCAGGTTTAGGTTTGCTTTTTGCGAGTTTGGTCGTAGTCTATTCGCGTTTTTCGGTTTTTAGTTTTTTCAGTTTTGCCTGGCTTTCGTTGCTGCAACGGCGTCCTTCACGAGTTCCTTGTTCACCCACTCCCGCCACTCCGCAAGCAACCGCTGGTGCTCCACCGCGCCGACTTCCTCGCGCATGCGCTCCGCCATGAGCGCGTACTTGTTGTGCGCGCGAACGCTGTGCTCCGCCTCGAGAATCAACGGCAAATCGAGCTTTCGCTTGACGTCCACGAGGTATTGCTTCGCGTCCCCCCGCGCTTTAATCTCGCGCCAAACGTCTTCGTAACCCAGCCCTCGGCTGCGCTTGATGCGTTCCAGCCACTCGCTCGACTTCTTGATTTCCCCTTCGTAAAGATCAAGCGCGTCCTTGTTCGCGTCGAAGTTCTCCCACTCGAGAAAGCCGTTTTCCTTGCCGGGGTCGGTCTCCCAATGCTTTTTGACCTCCGTTATTTCAAGCAAGCGGCGCTGGCGTTTGAGCGAGCCTTTGAAGCGAATGGGCGCGCTTACGACCGCGAAATCCGTAGCCTTAAACGAGGTCGTCGGAACTCCGAGGTCGTTTACTACGCGGTCCCAAATGCTGTAAGCGCTTTCACCGTGAATCGTGCCCATGACGACGTTGCCTACTGCGCCGATTCGCATCGCCTCAAAGAGGGCGCGCGCTTCGACCGACCTCACTTCGCCCACGATGAGCACGCTGTCGCCGAGCCGCAGCGCGGTGCGCAGCGCGTCTTCCGCGCTCACTTCAGTCTCGCTTATTCCACCGAGCGGGGGACGCGTCTTCAAACGCTGAATGTTGAACCCGAGTTTCTTCATCAACGGCACGGGAAGCTCGTTGGTGTCCTCCTGCACGATGATGCGCAGATTCTGCGGGATTTCAAGCATCATTGCTTGCAGCATGCTCGTTTTTCCCGAGCCGCGCGAGCCGACTACGAGCGTGCTCGCTTGCGCGTCTACGAAAAACGATAGAAGCCCGGCCGTGAGCGAGTCGAACATTTTGTTTTCCACGAATTGCGCGAGCGTCCAAGGAGTTTCCTTGTGCAAGCGAAACACGAGCGCAGTCCCGTCAACAGCAAGCGGCCTGCCGATGACGCAAATGCGCGTTTGCAAGTCGGCAAGGTCGAAATCTAGAATGGGGTGAGCTTGGTCGAACGGCCTGCCGCTGAGCGCGCGAAAGCGCGAGACTATGCTCTTCGCTTCGTCTTCGGTGAAAATCACGTTCGTTTGGCATTGTCCGTATTTCGAATGCACTAAGTAAACCGGTTTTTCGCCGAGCGGCGAGTCGATGAAGACGTCCGTAAGCCGCCTGTCGCTGAGGAAGAGTTCAAGAATGCCGTAACCGATGGTGTAACGCGATACGATTGTTGCGAGTTCGTCTTTTTCTTCCACGCTGAGCGCGATGTTGTTTTGCAAGGCGAGGTCCGCAATTGTTGCAACGTAGATTTTCTGAAAATACTTGCGTGCTTGCGAAATGTTCATGAACTCGACGTGCTCGGGACGATGCGCCGCAACGACTTCCTTCGTTTTCTCGAGCAGGAAATACTTTTCAGGCGGCAACGCGTACTCGGGCGGGTTGATGAAATACAAATACTCGATTTTGTCGGGGTGCTTGTAAATGCGCACTTCGCTGCCCATGACCTCGTACTGGTCGACGAGCTCGAGATTTTCAGCGAGATTAAAGAAAATGCGGGAGCCGATGAACGACGGTTTTATCGCGACTTCGAAAAACGAGTGGTAAGCAGTTCGGCCGCTCGGGATTTCGCCGAGTTGCGACAAGTACGATTTCATTCGCTGGATTAGCTGCGCTTTCTCAAAGCCCTCGCGCATGAACTGCAGCGTGCCTAAATACGTTTTCAAGTCTTCCGCGCGGTCTGCGCCTAGCGAGGTAATAGTCGAAATCGCGGTCTTGATTTCGCGGATTAGCATTAGGTAAGCGCGAAAGGGGTCGCCCGCCGTCGCCCCCAGAATCTGCAGGACGGCATCGTGGCGTTGCGCTAGCGTGCGCGAATCAGTCGTCGTGCCCAAGTGCGCGGGACTCCAAACGGTATCGACTTCGAAGCGCGTTATCAAATCCGCTATTTCTTTGAGGAGGCGCGTCTGCTCGGCGTCGTAAATGCGTTCGTAGTATTCGCTTAAAACGACTTCATCCACGTCGACTTCGCGCAGTTTTTCGATTACGTCGCGCATCGCCTGCTCGTAGACGGCGATATCCGCTCCGTAAGGCGCGCCGCGCATGTCGACGACGAGGATTTTCTTCTCGCCTTCCTGGCGCACAGCGCTTTGCCCGTAAACCATTCGCTTAGTCTCCGTAAATACTTAGCCGATAGTGTGCAATCGTTTGCAATCGACTTATACGCTTCAAGCGAATTTAAACCCGACGCGTTCGAAAGCTTACGCGAGTTATATCCCACGGATACTTCAGCCACAACGCGCCGTCGGTGCGCTCACCCCAGTATTCGGGTTCGAACTTCGCGCACGTCTTCCAATGCAAAACCAAAAACTTGAATTCCTTCGTGCCGAGCGAACGAAAGTGGCGCGCTATCGCGCGCAAGGAGCCGCCGCTGTCCGCAACTTCGTCGATGATGAGAACGCGTTTTCCTTTGACTCGCAGGCCGACGGTTTGGCTTATGCGCGGCTTTGCGACCGGCAAATCGCGTTCGTCGTAGTACTCGCACTTTACGCTGTACAACCGCGGGTTGCGCAACAAGTTCGAGACGATTACTGCCGGCGTCCAACCGCCGCGGCCCACGCCTACTAGCACGTCCGGCTTGAAGCCGTCCGCCTTCATTTTGCGCACTGCGGCACGGCTCAAACGCGCTACTTCCGCGAAGCTCACGCGCTTGACGCGCCGGCCGCCGCGTGGTTTGCCAGAATTCTTTTTTCTCATGTTCAACGTCCGCGTTTCGTTAGAAAACGCAAGTTTTTAAAACGAGCCCGCAATGGTTAAAAGAGCGCTTTACGGCGGATTCGGAGGAACGCGGAGTGGACTACTGGTTTCAAGTCGCAAGCATTTTCTCGCTAGTCGCGAGCGTGCTAGTCGGCGGCTACGCCGCGGTTTACTCGTGGATTTTGTGGGACGAAGCAAAGCACAAGGAAGCGCCGCGCAAAGACTGGAAAATATCGCTTTACTTTTACTTTGGAATCATTCTAGCGATTCTCGGAAACGTTTTTAACGCCGTGGACGACTTGTACCCGTGCGGAATACGCTATTTCTCGCCTTTCGCTTACCTCGCGGGACTCGTCTTGTTCTTCCTCGGCTTCCGCAAGCGCGCAACGAAAGACGTCAAGTGAAAAAGCAAGAACAACAGCGCTAAAACAGGTGCGCGCTTCGTTCAATCAAAGCGGCGGCATTGAATAAGAAAATAAAAAATCAGCCGAGTACTACCGCGGGCTTGCCGGGCATCGCGCGCTTCGCGCGCTCGCTCGCACTTTCCTCTTCTCGCTCAACGCGCACGCTGCAGCCGAGGGTTTTGCCGATGAATTCGCTTGCCGCGTCGAGCGTTTCGAAATCGTTTACTTCGAGGAGCGCGGGGTTCTGCTGGAACTCGAAAAATCGTTTTCGCAGGAAAGCGCGCAACGCTTCGTCAGCCATCGTTATCCCGTCCGGAGATTCGCTCGCTTGCAGCGCGCGCTTCGCTTCCACCGCTTTCGCCGCACTCGCGACGATTATCGTCACGAACGCTGTTTTCTTTTTAAGCAGCGACTCGATTTTGCGGCAGTCTTCGATTACGCTCGCAACCAAGTCCTCGCTCGCTTCCGCGGCGGGGTTGATCAGCGTTTCGCGCGCGCTCGGCCACTCGCTCAAGGAAACGAAACCGCTTGGCACGAGTCCGAGCCCCGCGTTTTGCGCGCGCAACCACAATTCTTCGCACGCGTGCGGCGCGACGGGCGAAAGCAACGCTATCCAGCGAGCGGCGCATTGTTCCGCGACGAGGCGTTTCTCCGACTCGCTTGCCCTGCGCAGAAATTCTTCAAAAAAATTGGTTTGCTTGTACAACGCCGTCTGAACGTAGTCTCGCAAACGGAATTCCTCTAGGCAGCGAGTCGAATCGCGCACGCACGATTCGAAGCGCGATAGCGTAACGCCGGCAAGACTAGATAAATCCTTTTTGTTCAACTTTTCAGTTACCGCATCGTTTGTTTGCCGGTTGCCCGCGGCGTCCACGAGTTTCGCGGCTAGCTCGATAAAGCGAGAAAGCGATTTGCGCGTCGCCTCGATGTCGTGCTTGCGGAAATCGAGCGTCGAACCGAAGTCAGCCGCGCCAACGCTGTAAACGCGGAACAAGTCGGCGCCGTAATCGCGCGCGACGTTATTGAGGAGAACGACGTTTCCCTTGCTCTTGCTCATCTTCGCGCCTTCCGCGGTAATCATTTCGTTGAGGGAAATCGCTTTCGGCCAGTGACGTTTTTCGAAGCACGCGGCGTGCGCGAAAATAAAGAAACTCAAGTGATTCGTAATATGCGCCACCGCAGTGTGCCTCAAGTCGTTCGGGTACCAGTACAAGAACTCCGAGCGCACGGACTCTAAATCCCACGGCTTAGACTTGATTTTCTGCGCGATTCCGGCAGCGTCGCCTTTGCCGAGGAAAACGTAATCAAAAAACTCGGGAATCAATTGCGCTGGCGCGAAACCCTTCTCGCGAATGCGCTTGACTACGGCGTAAAACGCCATGTAAATCGTGGAATCGCTCAACGACTCGATAATCCACTCGGGCGCGAAAGGCAGGCGCGTGCCCAAGCCGCGGCGGCGGGCGCACGGACGCTTGTCGAGCCACTCGAAAACGTCGACGAATTGCTTGCGGTAAGCGGGAGGATAAATCGTCATGGCGTCGAGGCACTCGCGCGCTGTTTGCTTCCATCCGGGCGCGTTGAAGTCGAGGAACCACTGGTCGTTCATTATTGCGACGAGCACGCTTCCGCCGCACCTGCACTCCGCCGAACGATTCGTTTCGTAAAACCACGCCGCTTTCCCTTCCTTAATCAGTTTCTCGGCTACAGCGTCTTTCGCTTTCGTGACGCTGAGGCCAGCGAACTCGCCTGCGACTCCTTCCTTCATGCG
>JAZDKN010000136.1:0-2012 GCA_043803065.1 Microcaldota archaeon | reverse complement strand
ATTGCGCGCCGTACTGGTTCGGTTGGTAATCCCAGTAGTCGGAACTGGTTCCGCCGTATCCGCCGTAAAGCGAATTGTATTGGCTTGACGACAGTTGGTTCGGCGTTTCGTCGAATCCTTCGATTGCGCACGCGGGCTTCGAGTCAAGCGCGATATCCGCGTTCTTCGAGTCGCTCGCCTTCGTTTCACCCACGGCGAGTTCGAACGACTCTGGCAGCGTGTGCATTCCGTAGTCGCAAACGAAGCACATAGCGCCGCTCGGAACAGTCGTAGCCACTCCCGTGGCCGCACCCGCGCCTTTGCACTCGAACTGCGTTTGGGGATAGCAATTCGCTGGCGCTTTGCTCGCCTGCAGGCACTCGTATCCCTCGTTCAACGGGCAGTAATTTATTACGGCGGGCGCAGTGAGCGAAGCTTGCACTAGCGCGACAGCGTCGAAAGAGTTTTTGGCGTTGATTTCGCCGTGGAAGAGCAGAACGCAGTCCGCGTCGCCGCTCGCGTTCGCTTGCACGAAAACTTGGACTTTCGCGCTGTCCTTCAAGTAGAACGATTGAGGAACGACGTAAACCAACGGCGCGATTTCGCTTCCTACCGCGACTGCGCCGCCGCTCGCGCTCGCGCCGCGCTGCGCGCACGAAACGCTCGTTGAAATCTTCGTTCGAACCGGCAGCGTCGAATAAACAGTTAATTCTTTCGTGAGCTTGTCGGGAACCGACGAATCGCCTTTGATTGTCAGCGTGTCGGGTTCAACGCTCAAAAACTCGCCTGCAGCGACTTCGATACTGCAAGCGTCGAGCGTCTGGAAACCGTCGCGAGACACGCGCATCCCGATGGTGCCGACTGTTGCGGGCTGTATTTTCGCTCGGTAAACGCCGTCCGCGCCTTTATTCGTCGAGCCGTCGCCTTGCAATTGCAGTTCTTGTCCGTTCAACGGCGAGCCGTCGCACTCGTAGTATAAGACGTTCGCGTCCTCGACGTCAGCGCCGAACGAGTCGCGCAGCGTGAGCCGCACGTTTTCAGCGAGCCCGGCTACGAGCGCAGTCGGCCGCAAGTCGGCTTTGAATACGTTCGAGCCCGTGACGGTTACGCCGACTTGAACGGGCGTCGGTTGTTCGCTGCGTTCGGCGTAATACACGGTCAGCGTTATTGGTGCGAAAGAACTCGATTTAACGGTTTTGAAGCGAAGCAGGCCCGCGATGCGTTCGCCCGGCTGCGCGCTGGCTGGAAAACGCTGTTGGTCCGCGGTTGCGGCAGCGAAGTCAAGCGTTGCGGCGCCGTTAGCGCCGCTGCTCATGTTGAGCGAAACGGTTTCTTTTCCGAGGAATTTGATTGCTTCCCCGGCTTTCACGCCGACTGCGGTTATTTCCTTGTCTTCGCTCGCGAAAACGTATGAAAGCAAGAATTCTTTTCCGATTTGCGTGCTTAACGAGTCTTGCGATTGCGCGCCGCTGTCGTCCTCGAAAACGAGTTGCTGGCACAATCCGTCGTCGCAGTACAACAAGTTTTTGCTGACTTTGACTGAGTCGGCGCGAGTGTCGAGATTGCAGAAGTCGCTCGCCGCGAGCGTTGCGCCAACCGTCGTCTTTTGGAGGAGCGCGTTGAGCTGGTCTTCGCTCGCCGGATAAATGAACGGAGCGAGCTTGGAAACTCCCGCGACGCGCGAGTGGAAAACGATTTTGCTTCCCGCTTTCGCGTTCGGCTTCACGAAAATCTTGAAAGCGAATTCCTTCGTTCCGACGAAATTCGTGGGCATTGCTATGTTCACCCACTTCATCAATCCTTCAAGCGACTGAGAGTCGTTCGAGTAAGCGCTTCCCGCGCACGGTTCGCTGTCGCTCGCGCCCGAGTAAACGGCTTTGATTGAATCTGAATCGAAGGAAACGATGCCCGCAACGTCGTCGTCAACGCTCGCAGCGCCAGCCGCGCCGCCGACGCTAACGAAAAAGTAGGATTGGTCTGCGGATTTCGGCACTGTAACGAGAAAACGCGCTTCGTAAAACGCCGTATTCTGG
>JAZDKN010000135.1:0-3496 GCA_043803065.1 Microcaldota archaeon | reverse complement strand
GGAAAAGGCGGGCGAAGCCGAAGCGGCTGCGAACGCTGCCGGCGTTGTTTGGGATGCGAGGCAAACGTTGCTGAAGACGGAGGAAGAACAACGCGAAAAAGAAAAGAAGGAAGGGAAAGAGAAGGACGCGTTGCAACGCGCGATGTCCGAAGAACGCGAACTGTTCAGCGCATCGCTCGGCGAAAAGGAAAAAGAACTCGATCTCGAGGACGCGTTCAAGAAAGGCGCGCCGAACGGAGCTCAATTCAAGCCGAAAGAGCAAAAAGAACAAAAACTCAGGCAAACGCCGAAAAAGGAATTCACGCCGCAACAGCGGCAACCGCAGTTTGAAGTCGACGCGGTCTCAAAAAACGAGGCGGAACTCAAGAAAGCGATTGAAGCGGAAATCGCGAAAGGCGCGGCGATGCGCGTAGGCGAAAACGAGGTTTGCGAGTTGTGCCGCGCGCCCTTCAAAATCGCGGTAGGCGCCAGCGCCGCAAGCGCGGGCGCAACCGCAAAGTACGGGCACTGCTTCTGCGGCGCGGCTTACCACAAGGACTGCTACGAAACGCTCGCGCGAAGCGAAGGGGAAAGCGAAGGCGGCGGCAAGTGCGTTCGCTGCGGGAAGAAGCTCAAAATCGCCATGGACGCTCGCTCGGAAGAAGCCGTTAAGCAACTCAAAAACGTATTCTAGGTTTTAATATGGCGCAACATGATTGGGACGAGTTTTGGCGGTCAAACAGGCAATTGCCAGGACGTCCACAAAGAAACCTCGTAACATTACTAACTCTTTTACCAGAAATGGAAAATAAAGTGCTTGTCGACGTTGGTTGCGGAAGAGCTGAAGGAACTATCCGGTTTGCAGCCAAAACGAACGCCCGCTTGATTCTAGTTGATGAAAGCCAAGAAGCACTAAAACAAGCCGCAAAAACAGCACGCGGGTTAAACGTGGATGCACAAATAATTCGCGGGAATGCAATGCGACTTGATATTCCGATGGAAACCGTCGATGCGTTCTACTCGGAAGGCATGATTGAACATCACCGTGAAAGAGACCGCCTCAAAATACTTGGGCAAATATACAAAAAACTAAAACCAGGAGGAAGATTGGTTATAACCGTTCCAAATCCAGAAAGTATTCCATATCGCACCAACAAAGCGATTCAACAAATAACTGGACAGTGGGCTTACGGAAGAATGGCGGAACTTACTAGAAGAAAACTCGAGCAAGAACTGCAAACCGCGGGTTTCGCGATAGTAAAACGCGGCGGAACAAATGCATACTCAAGTCATGTTTTAGGACCGTTTTATTACCTTAAACCTGTAAGGAACCGCGTTAGAAGAATATTATTGAGTAGGGATTTGAATGTTCGTAGCGGCCCAAACAAATACTTTGGAATGGAAACTACCGTACTCGCAGTAAAACACCGCTAACCGTGAACAGGACACGTCTTGCGCTTCGGGATTTCGAAAACGCGCGCCTCGCGCCGCAACGCGTCGTAAAGCAAGTATTTTCCAACGAGCGAGTGCTCGGCCGCAGCCTCGAGCAAGTCCTTCGGCGCTCCTTCGGCTTGCGAGAAAAGCAGTTTCAGAAATTCTTCGACTTGCATTCCCGCGATTACGCTCGTCGTAGTCGGCAGCGCAGGCATTTTCGGGTTCAACCAATCGATTTCGTCGCCCGTGCAAGAATACTTGAGCCAAAGCAGTTTGTAGTCGCGCTTAGCCAAACCGCACTCCAAACACGAAGAGGGGGCTTTGACCACTTGAACTTTTCCGAGGAAGCCGGTTGTTCCTCCGTCGACTAGCGGCACGCGGCCGTACGTGAAAGCGTTTAGGTGAAGGCGAGCGCCTAAATTGTCTAGGCAGCCGAAGGCGCAGTCGAAGCCGTCGTAAAAACTTTCTGGAAGCTGTTCGACGAGTTTAGGCAACGCCACGGTTTCCGCGTCGGGGAAAAGGCGTTTCGCCTCGCGCTTGAGCGCATCAACTTTGAGAACTCCTTTGGCGGCATCGTCTTGGGTAAAGAAAACGCACCTGTTGAGGTTCGCGCGAACGACCGAATCATTATCAACAATCGTAATCTTGCGCACGCCTAACTGCAGGAGTAGTTTCAGGACTTCGTTTCCTAGCGCGCCCGCACCGACTACGAGCACTCGCGCTTTTTCGACTGCGTCCTGGTTCCACCCGCGCACGCGCTTTTGGCGGTCGAACACGTCGTCGTCAACGCCAGTCATAAGAGTAATAAGCGGGAGGCATTAATAAAAAAGCAGGGGGAGAAACTCGTGGCGGCAGAAGCGCAACAACCCAAAATCAATGTGCTTGGCGTAAAGCACTCGGTTTACGAGGTTGACATAACGCGTTCGGCGTATGGAACTGAAATATACGAATGCGACAGCGCGCCTAGCCACGAATTAAGCAAATTAACTCCACACCTCAACATTTTAAAAGCTAGAAAAAAAGTCGGAGTAGAAGCTCTTGGCATCGTAGCAAGAGCATACGACATAGCCAAGCGCGTAGGCAAACGAATGGAAAGCGGTGACCATATTTTTTTAAGGGGAGTAGAGAGTGCACTTAAATTAAGGAAAATAACCGCAGTACCGCTTGACTCAGCTGACGAGTTGAGGTTATTGCGTATACAAAACTTCGCAACTTCTGTTTGCAACGAATTGAAAAAAAATAAGCAGCTAGATACGTACCAAAATCCCAAAATCGATCAAGAGCTAGCTGACGAATTTCTAAACAAGGACCCGCGGTTCTTAGTGTCGAATGAACTTTTCGCGCCATTGCATCCGAAACTCAAAAAGCAATTGCGACTGGTAACGCAAAATTCGCCAGAAGAAAAAAACGAAAAAATTCGATTCTACGAAGAACTTTGCAATGCTATTATTGTAGAACGATCTCTTGAAATGTATCGGACCGCGCTAAATAGTAAAACGCATCAAAACATTATGGGCGCTAAGCATGCTTTTGACTTGAAAGCACTAGGATTAGCAAACATTGAGATCGTCGGAAGCGCCAAACAACTCGATACGGATGAAGAAATAAAAAACGCGCGGGCAAGACTGGAACAACATCGTAAATTCAAATCTCTTCTGACAAAGCTAAGAGAAATCGAGTGAAGTATATGCCCATAATTTTTTACTCGACGCAAGACGCCGCGGGCTGCGGAATCGCGAACGCACTGCGCGACGAGCACGGCTTCGACCAACGCCACGACGTTATCGAGCGCGGCCGCTCTTTCAAAGGCTGGTCGAGCGATTACGCCGAGCTAATCGAAATCGATTCGCGCTTGATTGAAGCCGAGTTCATTGGCGACTACTTTTACAGTGATTTGTTCGTTTTCGCGTCGCGCCACGCGAGCGAGAGCGGCAAACCTTGCTTTACCACGCACGCGACCGGCGATTGGGGCCACTCGCGTTTTTCGAAAACAAGCGCTTTCGCGCTCAAGGCGGCAAGCGAATTCTTTCTCCGCAATCCCCTCGAAGGATTCGAGGCGGCGCGGGAAGCAACGCACCACGGG
>JAZDKN010000134.1:0-7205 GCA_043803065.1 Microcaldota archaeon | reverse complement strand
CCTGACAAGCATTACGAGGGTTGGTATGATGACGATGGGCGCCGCGTCAATCCTAGAGAAAAACTGGTTGCTTTGTTCCTAGTTAGGGATTCTCTTCCTTCAAAACTACCGTTTTATTGCACAGGATTTAACGAAGATATTCATTATAGACAACAGGGCAAGAGTTTTAGAACGCCGCCTTATTTGTTCCACAGCGGAAAACGCAGCACGCACGACACGGATATTACTCAATCGAAAATCTTTGGCTTATACTCGGGTGACTTAACGCAAGTTGTTCCAGCGGGCAAAGAATTCGTTGCAAAAGTAGCTGCGCGTTCGCTGGGCTCGCCTGAAGCTATTCCGCTAACGCCTAAAGCTATTCCGCCAACCTCGCGCGGCGGCTTACGTGCGGTAATGGCTAAGCTCCGTGGATTTTTTTCGCGACGCAAATAATTCTTAAAACGAGTTAACGCGAGTGGGCCCGGAGGGATTTGAACCCTCGACCTTTCGATTTCCAAAAAACTTTTTTTATAAAAAGTTTTTATCAGTCGAACGCTCCAACCAGGCTAAGCTACGGGCCCGCAAGCCGAATAATCGTTTTGTCGGGCGAGGTTTTTATTCGCTGCGAAAAAGCGGAAAAAGCGTAATCAGCGGAAAACAAGGAAAAGAACGATTCGGAATTCACCGAAATCAGGAGAAAAACGCTTTAGCGGCTTCGCTCGCCGTCGCGACCCCGCGAGTCGTCATCCCGTACTCGCCCGTAGTGTAATTGTTAACGTCCAGCTGCACGGGAACGTAGTAGCGCCGCACGACCGTGAAACGGCCTTGCTGTTGCTGTTCCTCGCGCTCGCGGTAGTACTGCAGAATCTCTTGGCCTTTAGGCACAAGGAAAAGCTTTACTCCGTCTGCCGCCGCCGCATCCGCTTTCTCGATGACTCCGCCGATGAAACCGATTTTGCCGTCCGAATCGATCGTGCCAGTCATCGCGACGTCGCGCTTTGGCGTTTTTCCTTCAAGCGCCGCAATAGTCGCGATAGTCATCGCCGCGCCAGCGCTCGGACCGCCCACGAGTTGTCCCGGCGACTCGAACGAGTAAATCACGTCGCGGTCCGCAATGCTTTTTTTCGTGAACGCCGCGGCGTAGCGCGCCGCGGTGTCGGCGCTTTGCTGCGTGTCGGGCTCGACGAACGGGTTCGTGTTTACGAGCACGCGGCCTTTGCCGGGGCGGATTTCGACTGTGACGTTACCAATCGCGCCTTGTCCTGTGTCGCTGCGGACCGCGAGCACGCGCAGCGTCGAAGAAAGCGTTTGTTCGGGAAGCGAAGCCAAGCTCGGCACGGGTGACGCAACCGGGCACTCGGCTTTAGGGCAAATAGTTGGGAATGATTGTTGCGGTTGCTGCGCTTGCGGGGAAGCGAGCATTGCGACAAAGCCTAAGCCGAAGCCGAGAATGAATACCGCCAGCAGCGCCGCTAGAAAAACTTTTTTCGGCAATCCCGCGGCATTTCTTTTATTCGAAGCCAAACAACTCACCAAACAATCCGTTCGAGAAGCGGTTTAATTGTTTCGCCAGTCGAGTTTAAAAAAACAACGGCTTGCTTTTCTCGAGTTTGCGATTCCCGATTTAAGCGTTCCGACAAAGCGTTTTTAAACGCCGTCGCAGCAACTACTACAAAACTCGAATACTACAAAATCCGCATTCGAAGAAAGGCGCTTGCGAAGAAATGCGCGCTCAAAGAAAGGTGGTTTGAAAATGACTGGATTCACGGAACTCGCACTCGTGTTCGCAGCTGGCGCGGTAGCGCTCGGAATATCGTTCTACATGGCGAAGAAGCTGGAAGAACGCGATACGGGCACTCCGCGCATGCGCGAAATAAGCGACGCAGTGCGCGAAGGCGCTATGGCTTACTTGAAGAGGCAATACCAAGTCATTGCTGCATTCGCGATCGCCATCGCCTTGATTCTTGGTTTCGCGATAAACTGGAGCACGGCTCTTGCGTACGTAATCGGCGCGGCGTGCAGCGCCGCGACGGGATTCATCGGAATGAACAACGCGACGAAAGCGAACGTGCGCACCGCAGCTGCAGCCGTGCGAAGCCTGCGCGAAGGATTGCAAGTCGCGTTCTCGTCGGGAATGGTGATGTCGTTAGCCGTAGTCGGACTCGGAGTCATCGGCGTGACAGTCGTTTACGCTTACTTCACTGGATTCGGCGGAAAAAGCATTTTGGACGCGACGAGCATTTTGTTCGGATTCAGCATGGGCGCCAGCAGCGTGGCTTTGTTCGCGCGAGTCGGAGGCGGAATATTCACTAAAGCTGCTGACGTTGGAGCCGACCTAGTCGGGAAAGTCGAGAAAGGCATTCCCGAAGACGACCCGCGCAACGCGGCGGTAATCGCCGACAACGTGGGCGACAACGTGGGCGACGTAGCCGGCGTCGGCGCGGACTTGTTCGAATCGTACGTGGGCGCGATAATCGCGGCAATGAGCCTCGGCGCGCTCACCCTCGGCTTCGCTGGCGTCTTGCTTCCCCTCGCGCTCGCCGCAGCTGGAATAGTCGCTTCCCTAATCGGCTCGTTATTTCTGCGAGGCAAAGGGCGAGTCGAGAATTCGCTGCGAAACGTCAGCATCGCCGCCGCGGTAATTTCCGGTTTGTTCGCTTTCGTTATCATCCACTTCATGTTCAACGGCGCGCTCGGCGCGTTTTACGCAGTTGCGTCAGGCATAATCGTCGGAGTCGCCATCGGCTTCGTTTCCGAATACTTTACTTCAACGGAATTCGCGCCAACCCGCCGCGTCGCCAAAGACTCGACTACGGGAGCCGCGACGACTATTCTCGGCGGCTACGCCGTCGGCTTGAAAAGCACGGTGCCGTCGATCACCCTCATTTGCGTGGGCACTTGGGTAGCTTACCAGACTGCCGGCATTTACGGCATCGGCTTGAGCGCGGTCGGAATGCTTTCGACTCTCGGAATAACGCTCGCAGCCGACGCATACGGCCCGGTTGCCGACAACGCGGGCGGAATAGCGGAAATGGCGAATCTGCCGAAAAGCGTTCGCAAGCGCACGGACGAGCTCGACGCCGCGGGCAACACGAGCAAGGCGATTTGCAAGGGTTTTGCGATTGGAAGCGCCGCGCTCACAGCGCTAGCGTTTTTCGCTGCGTACACGCAAGTTTCGAAGCTCGCCGCAATTGATTTGATGAATGCGAATGTCGTTATAGGCGCGTTAATCGGCGGAATGCTCACTTTCCTGTTCGCAGCATTGACCATAGAAGCAGTCGGGAACACGGCTTTCAAGCTCGTGGAAGAAGTCCGCCGCCAATTCAAAGCATTTCCGGGAATAATGAAGGGCACGCGAAAGCCCGACTACGCGAAGTGCGTCGACATCGCTACCGTCTCCGCGATCCGAGAAATGATTATTCCCGCGCTCCTCGCAATCGTTGGACCAGTCGCGGTCGGGCTCTTGCTAGGCAAAGCAGCGCTCGGAGGCTTGCTTGCCGGCGCGCTCGTCACCGGCGTGCTCATGGGAACGATGATGGCTAACGCCAGCGGATGCTGGGACAACGCTAAAAAATTCGTGGAACAAGGCAATTACGGCGGGAAAGGAAGCGACGCGCACAAAGCAGCCGTCGTCGGCGACACCGTCGGCGACCCGTTTAAAGACACGGCGGGCCCGTCCATGAACATTCTCATTAAATTAATGAGCATTGTCGCTCTCGTGAGCGTAGCGTTGTACGCCGCATGAACCGCCCGAGAGCAGTTAAGGACGCGCAGAGTTCTGGAACAGGCATGTCAGGAAAGGTTTTTTAAGCGAGTCAGGAATAGTAATAAAACGCAAAACTAAAGCAAAACGAAAAGCGCGCGGCGCGCGAAAACGCTTGAGCGCCTTTTTCTCTTACGTGTTTTGCACTTCGAGAGGTGGGACGAAATGGAAGACTTGGTTAACGAAGCATTGAAAGGCAGGAAGACGGGTTCGGGAAAGAAGGAAGACATGTTGTTCGAAACGCCGCGCATCATGGTAATAGGCACGGGCGGAGGCGGCTGCAACTCAGTCAACCGTCTCGCGCGCATGGGCGTGAAAGGCGCCGAATTAATCGCAATCAACACCGACAAAATGCATCTCCAGATGATAAGCGAAAGCGCGAAAAAGATTCTAATCGGCGCGAGCATTACGCGCGGACTGGGCGCTGGAGGTTATCCGGAAATCGGCGCTAAAGCTGCCGACGCTAGCCGCGACGCACTCGAGAAAATGATGAGCGGATGCGACTTGCTTTTCCTGACGTGCGGAATGGGCGGAGGAACGGGAACGGGAAGCGCGCCGATTCTCAGCGAAATCGCGAAAAAGCAGGGCGCGATAGTCATGAGCATCGTGACTTACCCGTTCGCGCTCGAGCGCGCGCGCCTAGAGAAAGCGGACCAAGGAATTGAGAATCTGCGCGAGAAAACGGACACGCTCATCGTCATCGACAACAACAGGCTCGTGCAGCTCGTGCCGAACCTCCCGATTGACCAGGCGTTCAACGTGGCGGACGAAGTCATCGCGCGCGCGGTGCGTGGCATTACCGAAACCATCACCACGCCTTCGCTGATTAACCTTGATTTCGCTGACGTTCGCGCGGTAATGAGCAACGGCGGAGTGAGCATGATAGCGGTCGGCGAAGCGAAGGGGCCGAGCCGAGTTGACGAGGTAGTGCAAAACACGTTATCGCACGCGCTGCTCGACGTTGATTATACGGGCGCGACGGGAGTGCTTTTGCACATCACTGGCGGTCCAGACATGACTCTCGGCGAATGCAACGCGATAGGCGAGGGACTCACGGAGAAAGTCGACCCGAATGCGACTGTTATTTGGGGCGCGCGCATTGATCCGGGCATGGAAGGACGCATCGAGGCGATAGCGATTTTCACGGGCATCAAGAGTCCTTACGTGCTCGGGAAGAACACGGGCGGAATGAGTTCGAGCGGCAGGCGAAAGGAAGCGGGCTTCGAGGACGTCGACTTCCTTTAAAAAAAACGCAAACCCCGTTTTTCGCGTTCCTTTTTTCTTTTTTCTCTTTCTTTTTTGTTTTACGCCGCCAGTCAGAAGACTATTTCTTGCTCTTGCCCCGGGATTTTAGCGAACGGAGAAACGTCCGCAACATGCTTAGCTCCGCAAATGAACCGCACCATCCGCTCTATTCCGAAACCGGCGCCAGCGCTGGATGAAAGCATTCCGCGCCGCGCCGCGGCTAGATAAGGCGTGAATTCCTCAGGCCGCGTGCCGTTGCGCTTCATGCGCTCGATGATGCGCTCGTACTCGAATTCGCGCTCGCCTCCGCTCAAGGCTTCGCCGAAACCATCTGGGTAGAAAACATCGTAGTTGAGGAAGTGCCCGGATTTTTCCGGGTCCTCGCGGTCGTAAAACTCGCGCTCGTGGTTGACGACCCAGAAAAACTTTTTCGATGAACGCGACGCCTCATCCTCCCAGCGCGCGCCGAAGCGCGAGCGAAGCTCGACTGAATCGAAAACCGGAAAAGGCTTTTCTGGAACGCGCAAGTCGCGGCTAAAAAAGGCCAAGTCTTTCCAGCATTCGCGCTCGACGCGTGAAAAAACGCTTGCGAACAAGTCTTCGATGAAGTCCATTGCGCCGCGCATCTCCGCACCCTTGATTTCGAAGTCGAACTGCGAGAACTCGAGCAAGTGCCGACCCGTCCCCGCTTTTTCCTTGGGTTCAAGGCGGACGTTCGGGGAAACTACGAATACTCCCGCGCCTTTGCCGACGCTTGCCAAAGCGAGTTGCTTGTGCAAAATCATGCTTTTCGTCAGTTGAAGCTTCCTTCCGCCACAGTCCACGCTTCCGTCCGAAACTGAATGGCTGAGCGGGTCGGTCACAGGCGAAATGATGATTGGAAGCAATTGGATGAGGCCCTTGCGCCGCATGAACCCGCAGGCTGCGTCGAGAACAACGGACTGTACGCGCAAAGCGGCGGCGAGTTCCTTGGAAACCAGTTTGGACAAGGCTTTTTCAAAAACTTTTTCGCTGAAATTTTTTTCGTCAAACGCCTGCGAAACTAGCTCGACATCGATTCCGTGAACCGCCTGAAACCATGAAAAACACCTCGCTATTTGGCCAAAAACGAATGAAGGAAGATATTTTTCGGCTGCCGGTTATTAAATTTTTTTCCTTTTTTTCCGATTTTTTTACCAAAACAAAGATTTAATAGCATTAAAATGGAAAATATTTCCATGAAAACAGCGAGCTTGGACGAAAAGGACGGGCGAATTCTCGGACTTCTGTCGGAAGACGCGAGCTTGACGCGCAAGCAGATAGCGCGAAAGCTCGGGTTGCCGCTCACCACGGTGCACAACCGAATCGAGAAACTCAAGCGGGAAGGCGTCATCAAACGCTTAAAAGCGGAAATAGACGGCAAGAAAATCGGAAGGGGTTTGACCGCACTCGTCAACGTTTCTTTCAACTACGTTTCACGAGATTTCTCGCAGGAAACCGCGGCGAAGAAAATGCTGGCGATGCCTGAAGTCGAGGAAGCGCTCATCGTCGCCGGCGAAACGGACGTCGTGCTTAAAATTCGAGTACGCGATACCGATGCGTTGAACGATTTCGTGATAAAGAAGCTGCGCGCTTTTGAAGGAGTTGACAAGACGCACACGCTAGTCGTAATGAAGGAATTCGTAAAGTAAGCGGCGCGCGCTATATAGCGCGCTACAACGAGGGACGCGCGAGTAGAGTCAGCCAGTCGCCTTTCTTCAGCCGCGCCGCGGGCTTTTCCTTGCGCGTCGTTCGCGATTATGCAGTTGCTGGCGAAATCGAGGCGAAAACTTCATTGCGATGGTTCAACTGGTTTACGATTCCCGCTTTCTTTTTCGAAGCGTAACGCAAGTCGAACAAATCATTGAACGCCAAAATGTTGTCTAGGTAAGTCGAAATGAATACTCTGAAAGAACGCGTTTTTACGCCGCTTTTCCTGACCCCGTCCAAGTGAACGTCGTCTCTAATCAACCCAGTCGTCTTCACGTCGACGCTTTCAAGCAAATCCGCTAAAGATTTGAGGAACGCGCGGTGTTCTTCGCGCAGGGAAAGTTGTTTGCTTAAACTGAAAGAAAAGTTTTTGAAACGTTTTGTTCCGTACTCGACTCTGAACATCGGTACTGAAACCTCGCAAGCTAGAAAGCCATCGAGGAAAGCAATCTTTTGCTCTCTGCTCGACGAAGAAAGCCAGGGTGGAAGA
>JAZDKN010000133.1:0-3834 GCA_043803065.1 Microcaldota archaeon | reverse complement strand
TGTTGCGAGCGAGGCGCCGCGCGAGTACAACTTGTCGGCGTAAAAAGTCAAGCCAACGGGGAAAACGAATAACTGCGGTTCTTCGTCAGGCGCTGCGGAGCCGATTAAGAGCAAGCGCAGCAACGCGTCGCCGGGCTTGTCCGCGTCAACGAGCGTTTTAATCCATTTCACGACTTCGCTTTTCTTGAACGAATGCTGCAAGCCGAGCTTTGCCGCGCTCTCGAAAAACTTTTCGACCTCGTACTCGGGAATGAACAAGCGGTTGCGCACGACTTTCACGTTCGCGTAGACGGCATAGTCAAAGAAAAACGCTTTATTGAAAACGCTCACGCTCGCTTCGCTCGCTTTGATGAGCGCGCCGTTGCGGATTGCGTGTTGCGCTTTCATCATGTTCACTTCACGAGTTTGACGAACGGTTTGCCTGCGAAGTCCTTGTCGCCAGTAAGCACTTCTTCCTCGTTTGAAGCGTAAGCGTAAACTATCGCGTCGCTCAAATGCATTTTCTCGTTAGCCGCGAGTTCTCCCGCTTTGACGGCGTTTTTGAAGTCCAACTCCAAAATCGTGCTTTTTTCGAGTATGATTTTCAGTGCCTCGCGAATTTTTTCTTCGGGCTCTTTATGCTTTTCCAGTACGCGCGTTATTTCCGCCACCACTATCGCTGGCGTTTTAAGGATGTTTTCGTCTATTAACTCCTTGAAGCCGCTTTTTTCGTGGAAGTAAGACATCCAAGCGTACGAGTCAACCACGAAGCTTTTCAAGTTCACTCAACTCCGTTTCATCTTCCTTCTCGATTTCTTCCAAGTCCTTCAAGTAATTCTTGCCTTTCAACAACCCGAACCCGCTTCTCTTGCGTTCTTTGAACAAGTGTTCGAATGCGACCGCGTTCAAGCCTTTCGACAGGTTTCCGCCATACATCTGCCTTATTTTCGCCACGATAAAGTCTTCCAGCGTTACTGTAGTCCGCATTAACGTCAAAGCAAACACCTCCAGCATACTTCATACGTAATACTTCATATATATTCTTTTCGGTTGGAAAAAACGTTCGTCCTGTTTTCATGAACGCCACCGCGCTTGCTTACGCTGCGCTGGAATAACGCTTTTTCGGTGGTTGGCTTCCGGTGAAAAAACGAGTTGGTTTAAAATGCCGGGCGGCGTAAGCCTTCCGGTGGGATAAGGTTTGGCTCGCAAAATGTCGACGCGCAAGCGGCCGCGCCGCGAAGACAAACCCTTGCGCGAAATCAACAAAATCGCTTACAAGGTTTTTGACAGGAAGACGCTCGACGTGCTCGTCGGGCTAATGAACACGCGCGTCTTCAAGAGCATCGATTACCCGCTCGCTAGCGGAAAGGACGCTTACGTTTTCCGAGGCACTCGCGGCGACGGAACGCACGTCGCAATCAAGATTTTCAAGTACGAGACGACGGCGTTCCGCCACGCTTACGAGTATCTCGAAGGAGACCCGCGGTTCAACGCCAAACGCGTGCGCGGAAGACTGCGCGACTTCGTGCGGTTGTGGGCGCGCAAAGAATTCGCGAACCTGCAGGCGTGCGCGGACGAGGGAGTGAGCGTTCCCCAACCCATAGCGCACCGCGACAACGTCATCGTAATGGAGTTCTTGGGCGAACGCGGCGTGCCGTACGCGCTCCTCGAAGACGTCGTCGTCGCGAACCCGCGGCTGCTGCTCGCTGAAATCGTGGCGCAAGCGAAGCTCGCTTGGCAAGCGGGAATCGTGCACGCGGACTTGAGTTCGTTCAACGTAGTAATGCGCACTAGCGAAGGACGGGAAGGAAAAGGCGCGCAAACGCCGGTTTTAATCGATTGGGCGCAAGGCGTGAGCGTCGCGCACCCCCGGGCGCGCGAATTCCTCGCGAAAGACTGCCACAACGTCGCCTCGTTCTTCAAGCGCCTCGGGCTGCAAGTCGATGAAGAACAGATAGCGAGGCGAGTAACCGGCTGAACGTTAATGAACGTTCGCGTTCGCTGAAAGCCCCGCCGAAAACCCGCTAAAAGTCGAATAACTTCATCACGGCGGGAACGTCTTTCTCGGCAACGAGAATTATAGTGTCAGTCCAGCAACTCATTGTTTCCACGACGTTAATCCCGTGTTCTCCGAGCAGCGAGTAAATGAACGCGACTACGCCTGGAGTGTTTTCCAAGTCTTCCGGACTCTTGATGGTAACCATCGCTAGCCCGCGCGTCGTTTTGATCGTCTCGCGCTCGAAAACGCGCTTCACTTCCTCGGAATGGCGTTCCGAAACGATTACCGTGAAAGCGCTTTTTCCCTCGATCGCGTAAAAAACGTCTCCCGTCCTCCGAATTTTCTTCTCGACATCCGCAAGCGCTTCAGCGTAAACGCGCCTGTCGAGAATGAACGCGACCATCTTGTTCTTGATTTCAAGTTCGCTCTTCTTGAGTATCGCCACGACTTTTTCCTCCGCCGTCTCGTCTTTCGCGAGTTTATCAGCCGTGCGCCTGCACGCAATGAGAATCGCTTCAAGACTCGTTTTTTTCCCTATACCCAACTCGCGCGCTATGCGCCGCGACAACTTCGAGTAGTTAATCACCCCGTTTTTCAGGCAGTCGCGCACGCTAGGGTGCTCGGAAACGTATTTCTCAGTCAATTCGGCAGTGGAAGCCATGACTATTCTTGCGTCGGCCGCTGTTTTTAAATGTTTCTTTTCGGACTAACTAGTTTTAAACGAAACAAGCGGTTTTGTTCGAAACCGGACGCGGAAAGCGTTTTCCCGTTCCGTTTGGGACGATAAAAATAATTGTTTCACCGCGAAAAACCAGTGAGCGCGATTAGCGCGTTTAAAGCGTTGTTGAAAACGCAAAGAAGCGCTGTTGAACGCAAAAGGTGATTGTGAAATGAAGCCGAAAATCGTGCTCGCTTACAGCGGCGGGCTGGATACGTCGGTCATGCTGAAGTGGCTGGCGAAGCAAGGATACGACGTCGTCGCGTTCGTCGCGGACGTCGGGCAAAATGAAGATTTCGAAGCGGTGAAACGCAAGGCGCTCGCGACCGGCGCGTCGAAAGTCGTCGTCAAGGACTTGAAGAAGGATTTCGTCGAGAAATTCGTTTTTCACGCGTTGAAGGCGGGCGCGGTTTACGAGGGACAATATCTCCTCGGCACTTCGATTGCGAGGCCGTTGATTGCGAAGACGCAGGTGGAAGTCGCGAAAAAGGAGGGGACGAACGTTCTAGGCCACGGTTGCACAGGCAAGGGAAACGACCAAGTGCGTTTCGAGCTCACGTGGGCGGTTTTCATGCCCGACGTTGAAGTCATCAGTCCTTGGAAGGACGACGCTTGGCTTTCGCAATTCGAGGGGCGCTCGGACTTGATTAGATACGCGAAAAGGAACGGCATCCCGGTTTCGGCTAGCTTGAAGAAGCCTTACAGTACGGACGAGAACATCGCGCACACGAGTTACGAAAGCGGCGTGCTCGAGGATGCGGCTGCACCGCCCGACGAGAAAATGTTCAAGGGAACGGTTTCGCCGCTGCAGGCGCCTGACAAGGAAACGAAAATAAGCGTATCGTTCGATAAAGGCGTGCCGGTGAGCGTGCAGAATTTTTCGGACGGAGTCGAAGTCAAGGGCGGGCTCGAGTTGTTCAAGTACCTCAACAAAATCGGGGGCCGCAACGGGGTCGGGCGAATCGACATCGTTGAAAACCGTTTCGTTGGAATAAAGTCGCGCGGGGTTTACGAGGCGCCAGCGGCGACGATTTTGTGGAAGGCGCACAAGGACTTGGAGAGCGTCACGCTCGACCGCGAGGTGGCGCACTTGAAGGAGCGGGTGTCGCCGCTAGTCGCGAAGCTGATTTACAACGGC
>JAZDKN010000132.1:0-4840 GCA_043803065.1 Microcaldota archaeon | reverse complement strand
TGAGCTCGACGCCAAGCATTATCGATATCGCCGCCATGTCGAGGTCGGCGTCGACGACTACGACGCGCTTTCCCAGCTTCGCTAGAAGAATTCCGAGGTTTAGCGCCACACTCGTCTTGCCCACGCCGCCTTTTCCTGAAGCGAATACTATGCTCGGCACCAAAAACACCTTTTTTGTTTTACAATCGTTTGTTTTACAATCGTTCGGTTATACCGTCTTTTATCGCCGCATGCTTTGTCGTTACATGCCTTTGAAGCCTATCTTCTTCAAAATCGATTGCTTTTGAGTAGCCGCGCCAGTCAATTCTTCCTCGAAAGAAAAACCGCGCTTTAACGGTTTCGCAAGCTCGTTGTCGCGCGGCGAGTAAAGCGCCTCGTGATTCTCGGCGAGCGCGGAGTGAAGCCCGTCGGGGAGGCACTCGAAAACCTCCACCACGCCAGTCGGTGCGGCGCAAGCATTGGCGAAACGCACGAACGCGTCTCGGCCGAAAAACTTTTTCGAGTAAGCGTAATACTCGTACTCGCACGCGACCGGCACGCCGCCGTCGATGAAGAGCGTTCCCTCCTCGAAGCCGCGCTCGCCTCGCGTAGTCAAGAAAACCGCGCCGACGAGCTTGTTGAACTTGAATTGCTTTACCAAGCCGAAGACGTCCGTTTCGGCGAGCGACAATCCAGTGCGGACGGCTTTGCCGCAAGCGAGCGAAACCAAAAAACCAATTCACCCAATAAAAAATTCTTGCGAGTCTTTGCGAATCTTTACGAATCCTTGCAAATTCTTGCGAATCGAAACGCGATGCTCACTGTTTTTACACTTTTCAGGCTTTTAAATCGATTACGACGTCCGCGCTGTTGCGCAACGCCGCGCTGAACTCGGGCTCGACGCCGACGACGATCGTTTCCTTCCCGTGCTCCTTCGCCTTCATTAGCAAAGGCTTGAAGTCCGAGTCGCGCGACACTATCGCAATCACGTCGATTTTCGTGTCCCCGTAAATGAATTGCGAAGCATCAACCGCTAGCGCCACGTCGACGTCGCTCGGCACGATTACGGGATCGAAACCCTGGTTCGTGACGGCTTCAATGAGCTTGTCGCTCGCGTACTGGTCGAGGAAAACCCGGCCTACTTTAATCGCGCCGTAAGCGCGCAGTTTTTTCTTGATAGCGTCGAGATCGACGCCCAACTCCTTTCTCAGCATGTTGGGCCCGTCCACGAAGCACGCTATGCTTTTTTCTTTCGCGCCCTTCGTCGCAATCATTCCCTTAAGTTTGTCCAACACGCTAACGCACCAAAAAAATAATCAAAACAAACGCGAAATTCGAACAAAAACAAAACGCGAACAAAACGCGAACAAAACTCAAACAAAACTCAAACAAAACTCAATCAAAACCCGAAAACAACGCGAACGTTTTCCCTAACCCGTGCTGCAACCTCGTCGAAAGGCTTTTGTTTTACGCGAGCGATTTCCTCGTAAACCCACCGCGCTTCCGCGGGCTCGTTCCTCGCGCTCTTGCCGTCCGCGCTTTTGCCGTCCGCGCTTTTGCCGCGCAGCGACAGGAACGGCGAATCCGTCTCGCAAAGCAAGCGTTCGAGCGGCGCGCTGTGGATTACCGCGCTCGAGCTTTTAAGCGTTGGGAGCGATAGAAAGCAGCCCGCAGCCAAAGCGTCGCTTGCGAGCTCGCTTTCGCCGAAACAGTGCCACACTTTCGCTCCGTTGTGCGGACGCAGAAACGAGAGCGTCTCCGCGCTTGCTTCGCGCGAGTGCACTACGACGGGAAGCGCGTTGTCCCGCGCCCAATCGAGTTGCGCTCGAAACGCTCGCCTCTGCGATTCACGCTCTTCCTCGCGCTTGAAGTAGTGGAATTCGAGCCCGATTTCGCCTACGCCCATGATTTTCTCCTTGTTTTTTTCGAGGAACGCGAGGCTGCGCTGCAAACCCGCGTCGCCTTCGGCGTGCGCGTCGTGCGGGCTGAGCCCTAAAACGGTTTTCAAAAACGGCGCGTGTTTTTCAAGCAAGCGCAGGATTTGCTCGTTCGCTTGCGGGCTGCTGCCGGCGTTGATTGCGTGTTCGAATCCGGCGTCGCGGGCGCGCGCTATGACGGCGTCGATATCCGCCGCGAAGCGTTTGTGCTCGAGGTGACAGTGCGCGTCGACTAAACGCGGTTGCCGCGATTTCAGCGATTGCGGCGATTGCGATTTCGTTCCGCATTTCGTTTCGCATTTCGTTTCATTCATTCTAAAACCAGGTTCGTATTCTTGGGCGTGCGAACGCTTTTAATAACTCGTCGAGCATAAAAAGTGGTTCGCTTTTATTTACGTTCGGGATTTTGTTTCCGTTCAATTTACGTTCACGGTTTCGGAGAGGTGTAGCGCGTTATGGCTGACAGAATTTTCGGGCAAATGAACGACTTGAAGATTGGAAAATACGTTATCGCCGACGACCACCCTTGCCGCGTCATGAGCATAGACAAGGCGAAAACTGGAAAGCACGGCGCCGGCAAAATGATGGTGGTTTGCATCTCAATTATCGACGGTTCGAAGCACTCGATAATGAAGCCGAGCGACGCGGACGTTGAAATACCGCTTGTCGAGCGCAGGCGCGCGCAAGTCGTCAGCATCAGCGGCGAAAACGCGCAATTAATGGATTTGACTTCTTACGAGACGTTCGATACGCTTATTCCTGAGGAAATGCGGCAGGAAATCGAAGTGGGAAAAGAGATTCAGTACATGGACGTCATGGGACGCAAACTCCTCACGCGCATGTACGAAGGCGAGTAAAGCGAAGCAACTGCTAAACTAATCCGAGAAAACAAAAAACGCGCGTTCAGAATCCCATTGCTTTAAGGAGAACGCCGAGCACGAGGAAAAGAAGCACGGCGCTGATTATCAAGTTAAGGTAGGCGACTGCCTTGATTTCGAAAACCTTGTCCTCGACGATTTTGTCCGTTTTTTCCTCCCAGTCCTTGAATTTCCGGAAATCGCTTTTCAAGCCGTCGAGCTTCGAATCAATTACTTCAAACGCCTGCGAAACATCCGATTTCACCGTCAACCACCTTTTTTGCGACTCTTTTTGCGAACTTTTTCTGCAACTTTTTTGCGATTTTTTTGCGCTAGCGGAAAACTGGAGCGCGCAACCCCCCGCGATTCCACTAAAACCGATTGTTTTTAATGCGAAAACGAGAAGTATAACCCGCGAAGCGTTAAAAAACGCTTCCTTTTTTCGTTAAGGTGGGAGTTGAAACGATTTGCCCGGCGAGCTAGTAGCAGCATTCCAAGACTTTTTCAGCGAACCCAAGCGCAAGCAAACGCTGCTAGAAGCGGCTGCGGCTTTCCCCGAAAAACGCTCGCTCGAAATCGAGTTCGCCGAACTCGAGCGCTTCGACCCGCGCGTCGCCGACACGCTCCTCGAGCATCCCGACGACGTTGCGCGCGACGCGGAAACAGCTGTAAGCGACTTCGTTCTTCCGACGCCGGGCGGCAAAAAATTTGCGCCGCACGTGCGCTTCCACTCGCTTCCAGAATCGGCTGCGACTGAAGTCAAGGATCTCGGCGCGGCGAATCTCAACAAGCTCTTCAAAGTCGAGGGCGTCGTGTCGTGGATAATGGAAATCAAGCCCATGATGAAAACCGCGTTGTGGGAGTGCCTTCACTGCGGCGCTACGACGAAAACCGTAACGCAAAAAATGAACGTGCAAGAACCAGCTAGCTGCAGGTGCGGCCACGGAGGACGAGAGAATTTCAAGCTCCTCGAGCAGTCAAGCGATTTCATCGACATCCAGCGCGCGGGAATGCAGGAAGCAGTAGAAAAAATGAAGGGGAGCACGCCCGCCTCGCGCATAGACTTGTGGATGGAAGACGACTTAGTAAATTACATTTCTCCGGGAGACAAAATTTGGGTTACAGGCGTTCTTCGCTTGAAGCAGCAAAAGCCGGGTAAAGGACAGTCGAGCGTTTACGACAAGTTCATCGACGTTTCGCACATCAAGAAAGTCGAGCGCGAGTTTGAAGAGATAAGCTATTCGAAAGAAGAAGAGGAAAAAATCCGCGCGCTAGCGAACGACCCGCGCATTTACGACAAAATCAAGAACAGCATCGCGCCCAGCATGTACGGATACGACGAATTAAAGCAAGCCGTGGCGCTGCAGTTGTTCGGCGGAAACCCGCACAAGGAAATGCCGGACGGCAAGAAAGTCAGGAGCGACGCCCATATTTTACTCATCGGTGACCCTGGTACAGGGAAGTCGATGTTGCTCGAGAGCATAGCGCGAATCGCGCCGAAAAACGTTTACGTGAGCGGAGGAGGAGCAAGCGGAGTCGGAATGACCGCGAGCGCCGAACGCAACACTGAAGGCGAATGGATTTTGAAGGCGGGAGCGATGGTGCTCGCGAACGGGGGAATCGCGATAATCGACGAGTTCGACAAGATGTGTTTGAGCGGGGATTCGCTCGTGTATCTGGGGAACGGCGAAATCAAGCCAATCGAAGAAGTTTTTGCGAAGGCGGAAAAAGAATCCGGCGTGAGCGAGGACGACGGCGTCGAAGTGGTAAAAACAAGCATTCCGGTGTTGACACAGCGCAAAGGAAAAATCGTTGTCGGGAAAGCCACCGCAGTCACGCGCCGCCAGATTAGCGAACCGCTGTACGAGATTGTTTTGCGCAGCGCAAAACGGTTGAAGGCAACAGCCAACCACCCGATTCTCCGGGTTAACGAACGCGGCGAGCTTGAATACAAACGCGTTCGCGAGCTTGACAAAGGCGATTTCGCGGTTTGCCCGCACAAGATTCCTTCGCCTGAAAAAACAATTCAAAAAATCAGTTCGCTTAAAATGAAGTTTACCAAGACTG
>JAZDKN010000131.1:0-2576 GCA_043803065.1 Microcaldota archaeon | reverse complement strand
CAATTCAAGTGCGTTTCAGGCGTTGAAGTAAACGGCGTTTATTTTCCCGCGCGCAACGACAACGACGTGGTCGTCTACGAAGCTCAGCCTGCGGAGTACGGGCTGATAATTCACCGCGTGCTAGCGAAGATTAGCGCTTCGGACGGCGTTTTTTACTTGACTAAAGGCGACAACAACGCGGCCGCGGACCAGCAGTCGGGAATCTCGCTAGTGCCGGAAAGCACTGTGAAAGGCAGAGTCATCGGCCGCATTCCGTTCATAGGTTACTTCAAGCTGTTGTTGTTTCTACAGTTCGATTTCCCGCCGGGGTGTGACCGAAACATCAAATACTTGGATTGAACGGGAATGACGCGTGAGCGAAGCGTGCGGGTGCAGAAAAGCGGGCGGGTGCCGAGCTGGCGCCGAACAACAAAGTATATTAATCGTTTGAGAGCAAAATAATGACGTTGGATTCAACGAAGGGTTTTCAACAAAAGGCTTTTTCTTTTGCGAGGGTGGGAATAATGGAATTGGTAATCGAGGACGCGAAGTACTTCAAGTCGTGCGTTGACGCGATAGTGAATCTCGTCGACGAAGGAACTTTCGAGATAAGCAGCGAAGGCGTGACTCTGCGCACGATGGACCCGAGCCAAATCGCGATGGTCGATTTTTCTCTGCCTCGCGAAGCGTTCGCTAAACTCGATTGCGACGCCAAGCGCACGGTTTGCGTCAACCTCGTGGATTTAAACAAAATCCTGGCTCGCAGCCGTCCGCAGGACAAGCTGAGCATCAAGCTCGACGAGAAAGAGTCGAAGCTCGTGCTCGAATTCAAGGGAGAAAGCAAGAGGCACTTCAAGCTCCCGCTGCTCGAGGGCGCGTCGACTCTGCCGCGAGAGCCGAAAATCGTTTTCGACGCGACGCTGCAAATGAAGGGCAGCGCGTTCAAGAACATGCTTCACGACGCCGGACTGCTTTCGAGCCACGTGATTCTGCAGGCTGACGACGGCGAGTTCGTCGTCGAAGCGCACGGAGACAGCGGCGATTTACGCATCGAAACCAAGAAGGAAAGCATGGAGTCTATGAAACTCGGCGCGAAGTCGCGCGCCATGTTCCCGTTCGAGTACCTCGACGACATGACGCGGGCGTGCCCCGAGGACGCGAGCGTTTCGCTGCACTTGAAGAGCGAGGCGCCAGTCAAGCTCGAGTACGCGATAGGCAAGGCGAAGCTCGTTTATTACCTCGCGCCGCGCGTTGAAAGCGTTTGAGATTTTTCTAAAACTCGTCCGCGTTTCGTACGCCGTTCGTCCGCTTTCGCCGTTTTCAGCGAACGCTGAAATCAAGATTCTTAGCGTGAGCCCAGCACGCGAGCACGACGCCCGAGTCGACGAACCACAGCGCGAGATGCGTCGCTTCCATCGCGCTCCCGCCGAAGCTTATGCCTACGATGAGCGTCGCGAGCAAGCGCGCGAGATTGAAAGCGAACAGCAGCGGCAGGTAAATCCAAGGCGAACGCGGCGGTTGCGGCTTATTCTTTTTTGCGAAATTTCCGGTCGAGTAATACAGCGCTAGGAACATGATTATCATGACGATTCCCGAGCAGTCGACGATTATTTCGAACGCGCTTCCGTTCGCGATTATGAACGAGCCCGCGCGCTCGTTGGCGTAACCGAGCGAAGCGAGGGCGCTCGACTCGAACGCGGCGATCGCGTCATTGAGAACGCTCCAGTCGATGAAGCGCATCGCGATGTAAGGTACGAAAAAAAGCGGCGGAAATTTTTTGAGGAACTCGCGTTGTTCTGCCGAAAACCTCGAATTCCAGAAACTTTCAGCTTTGTTTCCGGTTTTGTTTTCGGCTTTGTTTTTAGATTTGTTTTTGGGAATGGCTGTTCACCGCACGAATTTAACGTTTTTCGGTTAACTTTTAACTTAATGTTTTCCGGTTAATGGTTTAACAGTTTTAGGCTTTTCACCAAGGCACTTTCTTGAGTCCTGCCTTGTTCGCTAGAAAATTGAAGAAAGCGTGGAGGAGCACGGTGAGAAATGCGAGGACGAGGAATCCGTCGATTCCGAGGGCCTGCGGCAAGCCCGGCCAAGCGAGCGCGCCGAGCGCGAGCGCGCCGAGGAAGAACGGGAGTTGGTCGAGGAAGAGCGAGGGCGCGCCTGGTCGCATCGCAAGGCGGCGTTTAGCGAAGCTGCCGGCTAAATCGCCGAGCATTGCGCCGAGCGAGAGCGCGGTAGCTAGAAATATTTTGCCGGCATTGTCGAGACTTGGAAAATAAAACGAGCCCGCGAAGAGCGCGAGGCAAACGCCGGCGAGGGCGCCGAATGCTACGCCTGCGAGGAAGCCGCGCAGCGTTTTGCTGGAGCCGAAGACTGGACGCTTGTCGGAGAAAACGCGTCCGCCGTCGAGCGCGTCGCCTCCGCCGAATACTACGGGCGCGCTGTTGGCGATATACGCGGGAATAATGAATATAATGAGTTCGAAAAGCGTTTGAACGTCCATCCTTTTCGCCTTTATTTTTAGCCGCTGTTTTTTCAGGTTTTTTCAGTTTTCTTCAGGTTTCCGCTTGAATCAAGCGCTGGTTTTATTAAGTTCC
>JAZDKN010000130.1:0-3291 GCA_043803065.1 Microcaldota archaeon | reverse complement strand
AGCAGGGTTTCGATTTCGCCGTACGGCTGCAGCGGGTCTTTAAGCGTCAAAGCGAAGTCGAGCAGTTTATTTTCAACCACGATGCATCACTTCTCTTTCTCCAATCTTCCCGCAACCTTGCCCAATCTCTTTTAGCAACCGGTATTCCACTAAAACCGTTGGGAATAAAAACGCTTTCGCAATAATTGCGTTAACAACCCGTAAACAACCCCCCCGCAAAAGGTGATTCAGTCCCATGGTATTAAAGTGCGAAGCGTGCTGTCCGAAATGCTTCACGCGCAACCAGTACGTCTACAAACTCGATTACGACGACGTCAACAAGCACTTCGTCTGCACTCACGACTCGGCTCACGTTTTCGTTGAAGGCGAAGACGGTTACTTGCGCTCGAAAGTTTGAGAAATGAAGAAAGCGACTGAAAAAGAAAGCGACTGAAGAATTGAAGGGTGGTTGTTTGGCTGAACAAATCAGTTTCGAGGATTTCGCGAAGCTCGACTTGCGCATAGCCAAAATATTGAAGGCCGAGCGCGTAGAGAAGGCGGACAAACTGCTAAAGCTCACCGTAAAAATCGGTGGCGAAGAGCGCACGCTTGCAGCTGGAATCGCGCAGCAATATACGCCTGAAGAATTAGAAGGCAAACTCATTGTCGTCGTAGTTAATCTCGCGCCTCGCACCGTGCGCGGAATCGAGAGCGAAGGAATGCTGCTCGCCGCAGTCAGCGAAGACCGCTCGCGCGTCGTTCTCCTGTCGCCTGAGAAGGAAATCGACGACGGCTGCCAAGTATCGTGAAATACTGAAATTTCAGTTTTCAGTTGACGCCGTTGACGCCGACGCCAGCGCTGCGCCGCTATCCGCTACCACGTTTTATTCGCGTACTGCGAGCACGCGTCGGGCCGAGGGTCGTGGAAAAAAGAGCACGCCCAGTCGAAGAAATCCGCTCTCGGCATTTCGCCAACTCGCTTGTAACCGCCCGCGATGACGAAAGTCGGGTATCCGTCGAACAAGCCTTTCCGCGAATAATAATCGTAGACGTACATTACGCTCTTGTCTTTCGTGCGGTTCGCCTCGTTCCACGAACGAATTTTAAAACGCTGCGCTGGGAAAGCGCGTTCTGCTTCGCTCACTATCGGCTTCATTTTCTGGCAGTGAGAACACCAGTCCGCGTAAAGAAAATCAACTAGCACTTCGCTTTGGCCGAAATCGTTCCAAGCGCCCGGCGAAGGCGAGCCCACCCAGATCGGCGAAGGCGACGGGCGAGGCGACGGCGACGCAGTCGGCGACGCTATCGCCGAGGGGAAAGCGTTAGCGCTCGCGGCCATTGAAGAAGCGGCTGAGGGCGTGACGGATGCAGTCGGCGTTTCTTGCTGCGCGCAGCCGAACAACAACGCCGCTAAAAAGATTATTGAAACTAAAACCAGTTTTTTCAAGACGCTAACCACCTTCGCGAGAGTTGAACAGTTGAGTTGAACAGACGAATCGCTGAACCGCTGTTTTCGCTGAAACGCTGTTTTTATAGCCGCGGCGCGGTTAAAAACTTTTGTGAAAACCGTGAAAACCCCGAAACTCAAGAAAAACGCGAAAAACGCTAAAATAGCGGCAAAAGTCGAAAAATTATTCCGAGTGCGCCAGCCTTCGCCTGCAGCGCTGCTGCGCGAAGACGCTGTTTTCTACGACGCGGCTGGAGATTATTCGCTCGAACTGCGCCGCGCTTTCGCCGAGCGCGGCGGCGATTATTCCGCCGCCGTAGCGCGTTCGCGCCTGCGCTTCGTCAACTCGCCTCGCCTCCTAGAAATCCTCGCGTTCAAAACCCTCGCGCTAGCGGAAATGAGTTTTCGAGGCGTTCCCGTTCCCCGCTCTTTCGGCGTGGTGAACGGCAAACGAATTCGTTTCGGCGCGCCGCCCGCGGCGTCGCGCTCCCAGCGATTCGTTTCGAAAATCGTTGCTCGCGGCGGAATCGCGCTGCACCGTGGCGACGGCATCGCGGCGTTGCGCGAGTTTCGCGAACCCCACAGCGAAAACGAGCTCGTGCAGGAATTCGTTTGGCCTCCGCGAGAGTTCGGGGGCTTCGTAAAAGATTTGCGGGTAGTAATCGTAGGCGATCGTGTGGTCGCGCGTTACGCCCGCAAGGCGCCGGCGGCTCTACCTCGCTCGGGCGTCACCAGCGGCAAACAATTCTTGACGAACGCCGCTCGCGGCGGCGTAGTCGAAGAATTTCCGCAACAGTTTCGCAAGGAAGCGGATGCACTCGCTTTCGCGGCGCGCGGCGCGCTCGTTGAGACGGCAAAAAAATTCGGGGATTCGCGCGCCGCGCTCGATTTCTGCGCAGTTGATTTTCTCGTGGACGAGCTCGGTTCTCTTTTCGTGTGCGAAGTCGAACCGTGCCCCGACTTGCGGGCAAGCGCGCACGCGACGCGCGCCGCGCTGGACGCGCTTGCTTTTCTCTTGAGGGAAAAAAGCCGCAAGCTTTTCGGCTTCGCACCGCCCCGCCGCATTTACGTGAACGGTTTAAATTACCTCGCGGCTGGAATCGCGCGCCGCTTGCCCGAGGCGGTGCCGCTCGTGACGCGCGCGGAGCGCGAGCTGGTTAAAAAATATTTGACGGGAATCAAGCCGATTTAACGCTAGACCTTACTTGCAATGGTGCGTGTGCGGCGCGGGCTCGATACTGGAGAAAAAGCGCGTTGTGGGTATATGCGTTCCAAGCAGTGTTTTTTCGCTAGCGCCTTGAGTGCTTCTTCTTCAAGATATATCCTGACGTAACCGGATTTTATTCCTGTAGGAGCGTGGCCGCCGTAGTAAGCCACGCTGTTCGCTTTCCCTAACGCTTCAATTGCCGCCTCGGCGTGTTTCGGGATTTCGAATAAGTAAACGGTTTTTAGTTTTAGTTTACGGTTGCGAACGCCTGCTTCGATTCTGTTGATTTGCAGGCCAGTTTTCTTCCAGATTTTATAATCCTCTGGTCTAAGCAGCGGATGCGTGCTCATAGCTTCCCTTAATTTCTTAATCCCGTCCGATTCGCCGGGTTTTGTTGTGAGAGCAACTTTTTTCACTTGTTTTATTGTCGGCATTCAACTCACGTTAAACTATTCGCAAGTTTTTTTATTACGCAATGCGGCCGCCGGGATTTGAACCCGGGTTTTAACGTTGGCAACGTTATGTCCTACCAGACTAGACTACAGCCGCGTCAGCAGGCGGTTTTCTTTGTGAAAGCCGCGCGAGAGTAATTATTCCGTTGAACGCCTTTTTTAATTCTTTCTTAACGAAAAATCGGTCAATCGCGACTGCTTCAACT
>JAZDKN010000129.1:0-2607 GCA_043803065.1 Microcaldota archaeon | reverse complement strand
AATCATTATGGTGGAAGAGTTGCTCGGCAAGCGCTCGCCCGAAGAAATGGAGGAAGCGAACACGAAGCGCGGCACCGCGGAACGCATCAAGCGAGCGTTCTACGTGATTTTCATCGTCGCGGGCGTCAGCACCGCAAGCATGCTTCCGCTGTTGCTCAGCGGAATGGTTGAAGTGACGGGCTTCGCGTTGAGCACCATCCTCGGCGTGTTCATAGGCGTTTTCATTACTCGCCCGGCGTTCGGAGTCGTGGCGGGCGAACTCTTCAAGCACGGCTGAAACCGAACAGCCTTAAAGCAAAAAAGCAAAAAAAGCAAAACCGCGTTTTTTTAGTCTGGCTGCGGTGGTTCGAAACCCAGTTTCTTCAAAGAAACCCACAATTCTTCAGGCGCGCTCGTGTGAAGCGCGTTTCGTTTCAAATCCGTCACTTCAGGGTTTGCTGACAAAACGCAGCGCACATGTCTTTTCGGATTCCACCTGCCGCGTGATTGCGTCAAGCTTAGTGAAAGCGATTCTGGAATAATTTTTTGCAAGCGCGTGAGTCGATTTTTAATGTTTCTCGGAGTGGGAAAAGACACTCCAAACTCGCTCACAAAAAGTATTGCATTCTTGCCTGAAGGCGTTTTACTGACTGCGACAAAATTCAGGTTATCGTCGAACGCGCGTGCGACGGTTTTTACGATTAATTCCAGTTTCCACGACGGTATTGTCGGGTCCGTACGAATGCGTTCGTAAAACTTAGGCAACCCGCCGTAATATTCCACCGCGGCGCGTTGTATCGAATCGCCGAGATTCGCTCCGAAGCGGGGCCCGCGCCGGCTGGAAAACTGCTTCCAAAAAACTCTTTCGAAATTCTCGTGAGTTCGCAGGACGGCGTGGGGCGACGGAGGGTATCCCGCGTATTTAACGCGAAGAAACGAGTGCACTATGTCTTCCATTCCGCCAAGACGCGTTACTCTCGTAAATAGAGCTGAATCTAGTTTTCGCAAATCCTGCGCGGTAATCGGTGTGCCAACGCGTTTTTTATTCGAGTAGACTTTGCGCGCGACTTTCAAAATTCTTTTTTCTAGCCCGTGTCGAAGCGGATGATTGAACAAAAGTTTTTCCATCGCGGTTTCAACCACGTTAATTCCGCTTTTACGCTTCGGTTTTCTTTTCGAGCGAGGAAATAAATTCGTGCAACCCGTCCTCGAAACGAACGCGCGCCTCGAATCCGAGAACCGTACGCGCTTTCGTGACGTCGTACCAGCGGTCCTCGCACAGCGTGCCCACGTTTTCAGGCGTTAACGCGCTTTTGCTCAAGCCCACTTTTCGCTTCAACACCGAATAGTGTGCGCCAGCGTAAGCGAGAGTCTTGAAAACGCGTTTCTCCGGCGGTTTTACGCCCAACGCGTCCGCTATGGCGCGCAGTGCTTGCTCTTGCGTGACGCTTTCGTCGCTCGCGATAATGAAATCGCGGTTTACCGCCTCGCGGCGCTCGATGGCGAGCGCGACCGCGTGCGCCGCGTCGCTCGCGTGCACGAAAGCTATACGGTTTTCGCCGCTTCCGATGAGCACCATTTTTCCTTCCCTGATTTTGTCGACTACGAACCGAAATCCTTCCTCGAAGCCTGGACCGTAAATTAGCGCGAAGCGGAGGATGACGTAAGGCAAGCCGCTCGCGCGGACAAGGCGCTCGGCTTCCGCCTTGCTTTGCCCGTAAGCGTTCGCCGGCGCGACCTCGTGTTTTTCGTCAATCGGCAGATAGCGGGGCGCGCGGTATACGCTCGTGCTGCTCGCGAAAACAACGCGCTTGACGCCAGCGCGTTTCGCCGCGTCGAGAACGCGGCGCGTTCCGTTGACGTTGACCGCGAAAACGCGTTTTCGCGGCGCAGAATAGTCGAGCAGCGCAGCGAGATGCACTACGCAATCGCATTCCTTGCACGCAGCGTCGATTTGCGCCAAGTCGTCGGGATCACCTTTCGCCAAATTCGCTTGGAAAAGCCTTGCTTTGGACGGCGAAGACGCCGCGTCTTCGCCTGGCTCGAGGAAAGCGATTTGTTTCTTGAAGCGTTCGCGGACGCGTTCCGCGTTGTAGTCGAGGAAATTCAGTGAGTAGCCTTTTTTGACGAGGAGGGGAATCAAGTATTCGGCGAGGCGTCCGGCCGCGCCGGTCACGAGTACGCGCATTTTTTGTTGCACCTTTGCTGCACCGTTGCTGCTGCGCTTGTTTGCTGCGCTGGTTTCTTGGTTTTGTGCCGCGTTCAATTACGAAAAAAAAGATTATATAGGCTTGGCTTGAATAACTTAATCCCGCGCAGGGGTAGCAAAGCCTGGTCAAATGCGATGGACTCAAGTCCAAAAAAACGTTGATTTTCGAGTTTTCGAGTTTTCGAGTTTTTTTGGTGCGTCATCCATTCTCTTAGGAGTTCGAGGGTTCAAATCCCTCCCCCTGCACCTAGCATCATACTAGAGTCTTCCACGCGCGTCTAGTCAAACGCCTAATTCTTTTTAGGCGCGTGTCGAGGCTCGGCAGACTATAAATACTACTTTGAGCAGAGCTGGGGGCGAAGGTTATGCTCCATGACGAACGAGTTTTTTCTGTACAGGCAACAGGCGAATTTGGAACA
>JAZDKN010000128.1:0-3565 GCA_043803065.1 Microcaldota archaeon | reverse complement strand
CTCCGGCCTTTTTAGCCATGAGTTTTTGTTCTGACCCACTGCCGACAATTCTGAGTTCTACTCTAAAGTTATTTTTTTGTTGCGCGTTGCGAGCCCACTTCAGGCGCTTCGGCATTTCTTGGTAAGCTTGTTTGCCGCCAGGCAATTGCTTCGATGTGCACGCGGCGCGCAAAGAATCTAAAACGCTACGATGATGTTGCGTGTCCCAAGAGATTACTAGCGCGTCTATACCTTTAGTTCGATTAATCAAGTCCTTTTGCGTTGGAACGTCGAGTAAGCTCCAAAACACCGTGACCTTCGCGCTAGGCACGTGCATTTTAATTATTTTTACTAATCCGCTTAGGTCTTCATGACCCAAAGGATTGCCGCGCATGGTAAAGTTAGCTTGTATAGCAATTCCGGTTAGCGCATATTCTTTTTTTAATTGTTTAAATGCTTGGTCCAAAACACTCGGCTTCATGTACTTGATTTGCTTAGGTACATTGCCGAGAGCGCATTTTGGACACGGAAAACGACAGCCGTAAACTGGTTCAATACTCAACAAAAGTTTGCGCATTCTAAAGCCGCTCCGTCAACCATTCGCAACGACAGCTATTATACGGCTCGCGCGAACTTAAAATTCTTGCGGATTACCAGTTTGCAGGCACGCGCAAGCGCGAGTTACTCGCGCAAGGAAAGTTTGAACAACGAGTTCGCCGCCTTGTTTATCGCGTCCTTCTCCAAGCGAATCGCCGCAGCGTTCTCCGCCAGCTTCGCTTGCGCCGCCTTCAACTCGAGCGACGCCTCCTGCCTGTGTGCGCTTGCGTCTTCCAGCGCGGTCTTCGCCTTTTCCAGCGGCGCCAGCGCCTCGCTCTTTTGTTCCTTCCGACGCAACGCGTCAGTGCGCACGCTCCAAAGCGAGCGAATCTTGCCGCCGCGAACCGCGTCGCACGCGTCCTGAATTTTTTCCGAATCCTTCAAATCGAAATTGAGTTCCGTCACGTTTTTTTCTAGTTCTGCACATGCTGCGGCGAGCTTGTGCGATTCCGCGTCGTTCTCCAACGCGAGAACGAGGTTCGCCGCGTAACTAGCGAGCGAGTGAAGCAACTGCTTGTCGACGTGCGCCCGCGGCCGCGATTCTTGCGTTGCCTGCGGCGCCTGCGTTTCCCGCGACTCTAGAAGCTTTTCGAGTTTCCGAAACGGCCGCTGTAACGGAGCAATAAGCTGCGTAATCTCGTTTTCCGCAGTCCATGCGTCGTTATCTAGCGCGGCAATCTCGATTTTCGATTGCGCCGCGTTCTTCTCCTCGAGCGCGAATTCCGTTTGCGCCTGCTTTTCCTTTTCAGTCCAACGCACGACTTCCTCCTCGGCAGAGCGGGCTTTTCCTTCGAACTCGGCGTTTTTTCCGCGCAAAGCCTCGAGCTCGCCGATGCGGCGCAACAGCGTCGCGTATTTCTCGCTGTTCTTGCGCGCCGCCTCTACCGAGTGTTTCAGCGTCAACGCTTCGTCGTTGAGTTCGTTAATGCTGCGGCCGATTTCTTCAGTATCTTCCCGGAAGAAGAGAAACAAGTACTTGTTGTCAGCCAGCGCGCGAGCGAACTTGTGCAAAACGTCTTCGAAATCGTGCGCGAAACGCGAGAAAGAATCGATGTCACGCTCGCGCTCGCGCGATTCGGGAAAAACGCTGGATTTGAACAATTGTTCCGTGCGCCGAGCGAACGCGTCCCGCGACTGTTCCGCGATTTTTTCGCCGTCGATTCCGCTGCGCACCGGCTTTTTCGCCAAACCAGTTGTTTTCTTTTCTAGGTGGCTCCACTGCGAGCGAATGCGGTGCGCGCTTGCTTCGACTTCAGGCAACGCCGCATCGATTTCCTTGCGCTTCGCTTCTTCCGCGCGCTGCGCTAACTCGGAAAGTGTAGCGTTCGGAGCGCGAAACGGCTGGCTCGGCTGCGCAGGCTTGTTTTTCTTGAACAAAAAGTCGAGGAGTCCCATTTTCCAAGGCGTTAGCGCGCTCAGGATATTAAACCTACTTCTTCAACCTGCACTTCGGAAACGCCTTCAACCGAGCGCACGCGTTCCTCGAAATCAACCGGCGCCTTGTCCTCGCAAACGAACGAGGCGACGATTATCTTCGCTCCGAAAACGTATTCCTCGATTTTCGCCGTATTGCTGCCTTCGATGCCCTTGATTTTCTCGAGCAGCGCATCGAGATTAGCGTTTTCTTCCGGAAACACTTTCATTCGAGTCAAAACCTTGCCCAAAACGCAACACCCCTTTATTCAAGATTCCGCTAATTCAAAACCGATTTAATTTCAACCGTGACTCGCCCTTATCTTTGAGCTCTTGTAAATCTCGGGTTTGAAAGGCTTCAAACGCACGATTTTTTTCAAAAAACCTTTCGCGCACGCATTCAACAAAAGCCTGAACTCGGCATTTTGATCGTAACCCAAAGCGATTACATGTGGTTTTAAACGCCGAATTACCGCAAACCGGTCCTGCTTGCCTCCCAAGACAGCCGAGTCAACCGAACGCGAATCTTTCACCGCTTTCAAACGCTTGCTTTCGCCGGCATTGGGACGCTGTCCTTTTTTCAGCAAAACGTTGGCGTCGCGCGCGACAACCGCGATTAGAAAAGCGTTTCTGCCTCCCGCGCGCCGAGCCTGACTGAAAAAATTTTCGTGCCCACGATGCAGCGGGTCGAAGCAACCGAAAACCATGACGCGCGTTACCGCGTTCGTCGCCGCATTTTTACGCACAACCCGTTTCACGGCCCGCTTGTTCTGCAGTTCTTGCAAACCCACTTCACGCTCTTTTCCTTGCACGCCTTGCAGCGCACGATCTTGCGCTTGCAATCCTTGCCCGGACACGCGAACGCAACGTAATCATCCGTCTCGCGACCGCAACTGCAGCAAACCTTCAAACAAATCACCTTTTTTGAAAAAGCTTTTGAAAAGCAATAGAAGTATTGTGTTTTGTATAGAGCGGTTTTTATAACCTGTGCTTCAAAACAATTGGCTGGACCCGTAGTATAGCCTGGATAGTATGAGAGCTTGCGGATCGCGTTCGCGCTCCCCTGAAGCTAAAAGAAAAAGCAAAAAAACAGAGCGAAAATGTGGGTGGAGAGCTCTTGGCCCGGGTTCGAATGCACTTTTTGCCTGCAGGCAAAACCTGCACTAAAAAGTGCCGAACATCCCGGCGGGTCCGCTGAAATACGAATGTGAGGAAAATGCTGCGATTGGAAGAACTGGCGGTTGCAGCGCACAAGGAAGCTCTGCCGGGATACAGTGTTTTCCGCAAGCACCGCGTTTTGAAAGAAGGAAACATGGTTTTGATAGCCGAGCCAAACTCGAAAGGCGAGCTGAACGTAATCGCTTTTCCAAAACCAGAGCATTTAAACGCCTTCAAGCAAGCGGCTTCAGCGTTACGCGACCGCGGGCCAGCTGTTGAGAACCCGGGCGCAATCGGAACACTGCGGTTTTACGTGGACAAAGAAAGAAAAATGCTTGATTCGAGAATTGCGAGACGATTGAAGCTAATCGGAGCCGCCAAAAAAAGCTTGTATTTCGGGTCCGATCAAGCGCACTAC
>JAZDKN010000127.1:0-12309 GCA_043803065.1 Microcaldota archaeon | reverse complement strand
GCAAATGCCCGAGCTGCGCTTAAACCAAAAGCTCACTGTTGACGATATAAAGAAAATCAAAAAGATGACTCAACCGCCGAAACGCTTTACGCCAGCAAGCATAGTAAGCGAACTCGAGGAACGCGATTTAGGCACGAAAGCCACGCGAGCGGAAATCATCGAGACGCTTTACCGACGTGGGTATGTCGAAGGCAAAAGCATTGCGGTTACGGCGTTAGGGCTCGCGGTAGCGGAAGCGCTGGAGAAGCACGTGCCCGATATTATGAGCGACGAACTAACGCGGCACTTCGAGAAGGAAATTAATGAAATTCAGGAAGGGAAAACGACTCAAGAAAAAGTCGTAGCCGAAGGCAAGCGCGAAATCGCAAAAATCTGCGACGAATTCCGTTCTCAAGAGGAAGCGATCGGCCGCGAGCTCCTCGGCGCGGTAAACGAAATGCAGCGGAAAGCAAGCGTGCTCGGCAAATGCAACAAGTGCGGTAAAGGAGAAATCGTTGTTCGCCGCGGCAAATTCGGTTTGTTCGCCGCGTGCAACGCTTACCCCGAGTGCAAAAACACTTTTCCGCTTCCGAAGGACGCGGCGATTCTCGCTACGGGCAAAACGTGCACGTTCTGTTCGCTTCCAATCGTGAAAGTAATTCGCCGCGGCAGGCGTCCGTTCGAAATGTGTTTGACGCCGAACTGCGAGAGCAAAGCGAATTGGGGAAACAAACGCGACGCGAAAAAAGAAGAAGCGCAGGAAATCAAGCAACCAACGCTGGAAATCCAACCGTCAGCTCGGGAAGCTCAGCAAGCTCAGCAAGCAACGCAAAACACCAAGCCTGAAGGAAAGCTCGAGGGAAAGCCCAGGAAGGCGCCGAAGGCTTCAAAGAAAAAAGCCGGGAAGAAAAAGGAAAAAGAAAAGAAAAAGAACGAAGGAGTTGCTGATGCGGCAGCGTAGTGAAAAACTTTTTTTCAAGAACTCGCGCGGACAGCGGTTGGCTGGCGGTTTGCATTCGCCCGCTAACGCGCTCACTAAACCTTGCGCGGGAATAGTTATTCTGCACGGATTCGGCAGCAGCAAAGACGGTAAAGCCAAAAAGCTCGCGCGCTTCTTCGCGAGCCGCGGCTACGCCGCGCTGCGTTTTGATTTCACCGGCTGCGGTGAAAGCGGAGGCGCTCTGGCTGGCGGAATCGCGAAGCAAGAAATAAGCGATGCGCGCCGCGCAATCGGTTTTCTTCGGCGCAGAGGTTTCAAAAGAATAGGCGTTATAGGCAGCAGCCTCGGCGGTTTCGTTGCGGTAAGCGTAGCCGCGATAGACAAACGAGTTCGTGCGACTGTTGCGCTTTGCCTGCCCGCGCGTTTCGAAGGCTGCGACGGTGTCGCGAAAGCCCGCCGAGCAAACAAAATTCTTTTCATTCACGGAACGGCAGATGAAGTTGTCCCGGTTCAAGAAAGCCAAGCGCTTTATGCTGCTGCGCGGCAGCCAAAGAAACTAGTTTTAGTTCGCGGAGCGGACCACCGTTTTTCGCAAGCGAATCACTTGCGGCGAGTCGAACGCGAGGCGCTCGCGTGGTTCAATAAATACTTGTGCGATTACGAAGGAGAATTAAACGCGAGAACGCTAAAAAACATAAAGCAAGGCGAGGAAGACTATGCGACGGGCAGAGTTTACTCGACGGGGCAAGTGCTGAAGAAACTCGGAATAAAACGCGGTTAATTCACCGGAAGCCTCGCTCCTCAAGCGTTTTAAACTACTCACAACTATTTTGTGGTGGAGGCGGCGAAAGTGAAGGCGTTGTTCACCATCGGCTACGAAGGCAAGAACATCGACGAATTCAACAGGATACTCGAAGAAAACAAAGTCGACGTCTTGTTCGACGTAAGGCAGCGCGCGTTCAGCAGAAAACCGTTTTTTTCAAACGGCCGACTGCGGAAAGAATGCGAAGAAAAAGGCGTGGAGTATGCGCACTTGCCTCAACTCGGCGCGCCGAAACCGCTTCGCGAAAAACTTTACGCCGACGGTGACTACGCCGTGTTCTTCAAGAAATACTCAAGCCACTTGAAAAAACAAGGCGACGCACTCAAAACCGCCGGCGAAACCGCGCGCGAGAAACGCGCGTGCCTGATGTGCTTCGAAGCCGACGCGTCCAAGTGCCACCGCAGCGTGCTGGCGAAGAAAATCGGTTCGGCAAACGACTTGTTAGTAGTGCATTTAAGGTGACGCTTGACGCGTGAAAAACTACTCGTTTTAGCCAAGGCGGCGCGCGTCGAAAGGCTTTTAAATCAGTAGTTAATACTATTAACGTAAACGGTATTAAAAGGTTTGTTTGTTAAATGTATTAACAAGGCGGTTATCGTGGATTTGGCGGATGAACTTACGAAAAACATCAAGGCGTTGCGCAATTCCGCGGAACTGGTTTACAAGACGGGCGATTACACTGGCGCATTCATCCTTTACTTCAAGGCACTGCTCGCGGTGTGCGATTACGGTTTGTTGAAAGCCGGGTTCGGCGCGCCTAAAGACCATTCGGAAAGGTTTCGCGTGCTGGAAAAGAGGTTTCCAGACGTTTACGCGCAACTCGACTATTTGTTCAAGTTTTACAGGCAAACGTACTCTACGACGGTAAAAAAAAGCGTTTGCGACGAGGCGGCTAAGAGTGTCGAAGTTTACTCTAAAAAATTCACGGTTCCAGAAAACCATTAAAGAGTTTCTTAATGCGAACCCGTCTGTGCTAGACGTCTTCTTGTATGGTTCGGCGGCAAAGGGCAAACGCGAGCCGCGCGATGTCGACTTGGTTGCAGTATTCTGTGACAAGGCGGACGATCGGGCGGCGCATGAACTGGAAAAAAATTTGAAGGCGAGCGGCGTAAAAGCCGACGTGGAAGCGCGTTCTTGGAAAGAATTGTTTGAAACGAGTTTTCTGCCCCGAGAGGCTGTTTTAGCTGAAGGCGTCAGCTTGAAAAACGGCAGGCCTTTAAGCGAAGCGTTCGGCTTCAAGAGCTTCACCTTATTCAGGTACTCGCTCAAGGGGTTTACTCCAACGCGAAGAGTGCAATTCCACTATGCTTTAAACGGGAGAAAAAAGGCGGGGGGAATGCTGGCGAGCGTGGACGGCAAGAAATTCACTTCATCGACTTGTCTCGCACCGACTGCGAAAAGCGAGGAGTTCGCCGAATTTTTGCGCGACTGGAAAATCGAATTCAAGCAGTCGTTCGTCTTAATACCTGCGAAAACCGTCAACTACCTAGATTTGCGCTAAAGAGGAATTGAAATGAAGATTCGGCTGGACGTGCGCAAAACGGTTTGGCAGAACGCGACGGATTACTTCGACAAAGCCAAGCAGGCGCGAGCGAAAGCGAGCGGCGCGAGGAAAGCAATAATCCAAACCGAGGCTCGACTCGAAAAAATGCGGCGCGAAGACGCGGCCGCGCGAGCGAGCGCCGCTGAAGAAGCTGCGGCGGCGCGGGCTCGCTTCAAAATCAAGCCGTTGCGCGAGCGCGAGTGGTTCGAGCGCTACCGCTTTTTCAAGACGAGCGGCGGATTCCTCGTCATCGCCGGAAAAGACGCGAAGCAAAACGAGGACGTCGTCGCCCACCGTCTTGAAGACGCAGACTTATTTTTGCACGCGGACGTGCACGGCGCGCCCGCCACTATTTTAAAAAACGGCGTCGCTGCAGGCGAGCAAGACGCGCGCGAGGCGGCGCAATGGGCGTCATCGTATTCGAGCGCTTGGAAGGCGGGGAGCGGAGCTTGCGATGCTTACGCAGTGAAGCGCGAGCAAGTAAGCAAATACTCTCACGGCGAATTCGTCGCTAAAGGCGCGTTCGTGATTCGTGGAACGCGGCAATGGTTCAAGAACACGGAGCTCGCGCTCGCAATCGCCAAGAACGCCGACGGATTCGTTATAGCTCTTCCCGCGGTTCACGCTGGCGCGCCGCGCAACGCTGTGCGCGTCAAACCAGGCGTTACCAAAAAAAGCGAGGCGGCGAAACGCATCGCCGCGCGCTTGGCCACCGAGACGAGCGAAGTAGAGAAACTCTTGCCAGGCGACTGCGAAATCGTTTGAATCGCTTGGAGCCGACGGGCTGGCGAAAACAAAAACCTTATTATTGCGGAAAGCGTAATCCAACGCGTTCAATTCAACTCAGTTCAACGAGTTTTTTAATAAGCCAACAACCTACTAGTAAGAGTCTAAAAATCGTTAAATCGTTCTTTCAAAAGGTGAGTGTTGATGCCTGAAGAATCAAGGGAAGGAAGAGAGGTCACGGTGAAGGTAGCGGAAGCGCTGCAAATCGATTACGCAAAGCGCATCGTGCGCTTGGACGCGAACGCGCGCAAACTACTCGGCGTGACTACGGGCGACGTCGTCGAAATCCGGGGGAAAAAGACGACAGCAGCGATCGTGCTTCCAGCGCATCCGCAAGACGAAGGGTTGAATATGATTCGCATGGACGGAATCCTGCGGCAGAACACGAGCGTCGGCTTAGGCGATTCGGTTAAAGTACGAAAGGCGGAAATCAAGGAAGCGAAGAAAATCGTTCTCGCACCGAACCAGCCGACTCGTTACGCTCCAGGTTTCGAGCAATTCGTGAAAAAGAATCTCGTCGGCAAACCGTTAAGCAAAGGAGACATTCTCTCGATAAACGTTTTCGGCACGAGTTTTCCTTTCGCAGTCGCGCAAACAGTGCCTGTGGGCCTCGTGCTCGTAGGCGGACAGACGAATCTCGAGTTGCGCGAGGAACCGGTTAAAGAACTCGGTAAAATCGCGACGATTTCTTACGAGGATATTGGCGGGCTCAAGGACGAGGTGCAGAAGATTCGCGAAATGGTTGAATTGCCGATGAGGCACCCCGAGCTTTTCGAGCGTCTCGGCATCGAGCCGCCGAAAGGAGTTTTGATTTATGGAACGCCCGGCTGCGGCAAGACGCTGCTCGCGAAAGCAGTGGCGAACGAAAGCGAAGCCCACTTCATCACCATAGCGGGTCCTGAAATTGTCTCGAAATTTGTCGGCGAAGCCGAAGAACGCTTGCGCGGAATATTCAAGGACGCGGAGGAAAACGCGCCGAGCATTATTTTCATCGACGAAATCGATTCCATCGCGCCCAAGCGCGAGGAAGTTATGGGAGAAGTAGAAAAACGAATCGTGAGCCAGCTGCTCTCGTCAATGGACGGGTTGAAGAGCAGGGGGCAGGTTGTAGTTATTGCTGCGACGAATCGCCAGAATGCCCTCGACCCCGCCTTGCGCAGGCCCGGGCGTTTCGACCGCGAAATAGAAATCGGCGTTCCCGACAAAGCGGGGCGCAAGGAAATACTGCAGATTCATACTCGCGGCATGCCGCTCACTGAAGACGTGTCGCTCGACGATTTGGCGGCTCATACGCACGGCTTCGTCGGCGCCGACTTGCAGTCGCTCACGAAGGAAGCGGCGATGAAGGCGTTGCGGCGCACGCTCCCGAAAATCAATCTCGAGCAAGAACAGATTCCGCAAGAAATCTTGGATTCCATGCGCGTAACCGCGCTCGACTTCCACAACGCGCAACGCGAAATTCGCCCGAGCGCGCTGCGCGAAGTGTATATCGAAGTTCCGAACGTGAAATGGGAGCAAATCGGCGGACTTGAAGACGCGAAGCGCGATTTGAAGGAAGCGGTAGAGCTCCCGCTCAAGTGCCCTGAAGCGTTCACTCGCCTCGGGATTCGCCCCGCGCGCGGAATTCTGCTTTACGGCCCGCCCGGCACGGGAAAAACGCTGCTGGCAAAGGCGGTCGCAACGGAGAGCGAAGCGAACTTTATCGCGATTCGAGGACCCGAACTCATCTCAAAATGGGTGGGCGACAGCGAGAAAGGCGTGCGCGAAGTCTTCCGCAAGGCGCGCACAGCAGCGCCCACGATTATTTTCTTCGACGAAATCGACGCGCTCGCGCCATCGCGCGGAGGCGGAGAAGACGGAGGCGCGCACGTAATGGAACGCGTCGTGAACACGCTGCTCGCGGAAATGGACGGGCTGCAGGATTTAAGCGACGTCGTCGTCATCGGTGCAACTAACCAGCCGCACCTCCTCGACTCTGCCTTGCTCAGACCCGGCCGCTTCGACAAGCTCGTGGAAGTGCCCGCGCCGGACGAAGCGGCGCGCCTGCTCATTCTGCAAGTGCACACGAAGAAAATGCCGCTTGCGAAAGACGTCGACTTGAAGCCTATCGCGAAAAAAACTGACGGCTACAGCGGAGCGGACCTCGAAGGCTTGTGCCGCGAGGCGGGAATGATCGCGCTGCGCGAGAACCTCGCGGCGAAGGAAGTCAAGGGATCGCACTTCCAGAAAGCGTTGGGCGCGGTTCGGCCGACGCTCCTCATAAAGAAAGTCGAGGCGCAGGCGGGTTACGGCTAAAAGATTAAAAACCGAAACAGACAAAAATAGTTTTCAAAGAATTCAAGGAATTCAAAAGGCAAAAAGGCGAAACGAAAAAATGAATTTGCGCGTGGCGGCAAACGCCGCAATGCTTTGCGTGACGCTCGCGCTCATTTTGTACGGAATGAGCAGTTGGATTCAAGCCTCGCTTGGCTGGAAAGACAATTTGCTCGGCGACGTGTGGAAGCTAATCGCAATAGCAATAGCGCTCGCAATAATCGCAGGCTACGCTTGGCCGCGAGTGCGCGGCGTGCGCAAAGGCGACGTTTTGATAACGTTCGCGCGCAGGCACCAGCAAACGCCTTTCGGAATCGCGACTATAAACGAGCCGATTTTCGTGAACGCGCTCGAGAGCGGACGCGTTGGAAAAAAGATTCGCGTGAGTTTTCAGAACGGCTCGCTCGCCGAAGGAATAATCGAGGAGTACGCTGGCACGCTTTCGCCGCCGACCATTCGCTTGACTGAAACGGAGAACATAAGCGGAGCGGAAGTGCGCTTCGAAAGCGGAAGCGACGGTAGCGACAGGGGCGGCGGAGGCGGAAGCGGCGGGAGCGGCGTTTCTAAAAAGAAAGGAAAGCAAGACAATTACGGGGAATTGAAGGAATGAGTGTGACGGAATGAACAGCAAAATCGGTTTGTTTTCGTTCAGCGCAATCGAAGTCGTCCACATTCTCGCTTCAGTGATAACGATTTCTTTCGCTTTCTCGCTCTTCAAAGGCGAATTGTTCGATCCGAATTATTTTCTCGTAGTGCTCGTTGCAGTCGGCTCGGCTTTCATTCTCCACGAGCTCGGGCATCGAACGGTCGCACGAAGCTACGGCGTTCACAGCGAATACCGCGCTTGGACGTGGGGCTTGTTTCTCGCGATTTTAATGGCGTTCGTTACTCGCGGCGGATTCGTTTTCGCAGCGCCTGGCGCGGTATACATTTTCGGCCGCGTCTCGCGCGAACAAAACGGGAAAATCTCGCTTGCGGGCCCGCTTACGAATCTCCTTCTCGCCTTGTTCTTTTTGGGAATGTACTTCGTTACGCCTTACAAGGAACTCGCGGCTACTGCAGCGTACGTGAACGTGCTACTCGGCTCGTTTAACATTCTCCCGTTCGGTCCGCTCGACGGAACGAAGATTTACGCTTGGAACGCGCGCGTTTGGGGCGTAATTTTCGCGTGCTTCCTCGTCTTGTTCTTAGCCATTTGGGCTGTTTGAATTCCACGTTGCAGCGCGCTCTGCGTTGCTTGGCGGCGCTCGATTCAACGGAAGAGTAGTCACGAAAAGTATTTAAACCCTCAAAACCTAGCCTTAAAACGCCGAAAAAACGGCAATCAACATATAGTAGTGGGCAAGGCATCGACAGCGCCATATATTGTGGTTTCAGAGCGAAAATAGCGGAAAGCTAGCGCGTGGTTTTTCGTCGTTTGACGTAAAAACTAGTAGTTTTAAGCGGTTTAAACTGTTTTTTTTTGGGGTTTTCGGATTTCTCGTTGTTTATTGGTTTGCAGGGGGATTGGGTTTTTACAAGGAGTTGATGAGTTTTGAAGTGTCCTTATTGCGGTAACGCTGATACGAGCGTTGTTGATTCGCGCGATGCGGAAGGCGACGAGAAAACGCGCCGCAGGCGCGAGTGCAAGAAGTGCGAGAAGCGTTTTACTACTTACGAGGAAGCAGCGATGGAGTTATTCGTCATCAAAAAAAGCGGGAGGCGCGAGCCTTTCGACCGCAAGAAAATCAAGACGGGAATCGATCACGCGTGCTTCAAGCGCCCGGTTGCCGAAGAAAAAATCGACGCGGTTGTCGACGAAGTTGAGCGCGAGCTGCGCTCGCGCGACTTGAGCGAGGTTGCGAGCCGCGACATCGGCGAAGTCGTGATGGACAAGCTGCGCGGAGTCGACGACGTCGCTTACATTAACTTCGCCTCGGTTTACCGCCAATTCCGCGATTTGACGCAGCTCGAGCGCGAGATCAAGGCGCTGAAAGTCGTGCGCGAAGACGCTGATAACGAGGCGAAGGACAGCACGGATTTCATGCAGTTAATCGTCGAGAGCCCGACTGCGGGAACGGCGCAGCCTTGGGACAGGACGCGCATTACGGATGCGCTCGTGAAAGAAACGGGGCTCGCGCAAGCAGAGGCTGACGACATTTCGCTCGCGGTCGAACGCCGTCTCGCGGGCAGCGGAATGAAGAGCATCAGCGTTTCGCTGCTGCGCGAGCTCGTGAACAACGAGTTGTTCGAGAGGGGGCATAAGCGCAAGCTCAGCAAGCAAGAGATTCTCGGAATCGCAGTCTACAACCTAAACCAGTTGATTTTCGCGAAGAGCAACGAGAACAGCAACATCATGGCGAACAATCCTGAGGCAGTCAATCTCGCGATTGCTGAAACCGTGCTGAAACAGTACGCGTTGAAGGAAGTTTTTTCGCGCGAAGTCGGGGAAGCGCACTTGAACGGAGTGCTTTATCTCCACGATTTGGGTTACATCGTGAGAACTTATTGCAGTGGTCACTCACCAGAATACATAAAGAAGTACGGCTTGCTTCTGCCTAACCTCGCGTCGCATTCTTCTCCCGCCAAGCACGCGGCGACGCTCACGGGGCATCTCAACACGTTTCTCGCTTCGATGCAGGCGAATTACGCGGGCGCGTTGGGATTAGCGTACTTAAACATTTTTTACGCGCCGTTGTTTCGCGGAGCGCCTTACGATGAAATCAAGCAGCACGCGCAACACCTGATTTTCGCGTTCTCGCAGAACGCTTTCTCGCGCGGCTCGCAAACGCTGTTCATCGACTGCAACCTGCACTTCGGAATACCCGACTATTTGCGCGAAGTCCCCGCCATCGGGCCTGGCGGGAAATACATTTGGCGGCACGGGAACGGCTCACTAGAAAAAATCGACGACGTTCCGCGCGACGCGCAATCGCGCTTGGTCCAGCCTAGCGAAGGACGCATTCTTACGTACGCGGATTACGAGGGTGAAGCGCAGCAGTTCATGCGCGCGCTACTTGAAATCGCGAAAAAAGGCGACAGCGAAGGCAAGCCTTTCGCTTTTCCGAAGCTCAACTGCCACGTTGACGCGGAAACGTTTCGCGACGCGAAGCAAAACGAGTTGCTGCGCTTCGCTTGCGAAGTGAGCGCGGCGAACGGTTCGCCTTACTTCGTTTTCGATCGCGAAGCCGCGACGCTCAGCCAGTGCTGCAGGCTCAAAACGAAAATCGAGGATCCTTGGCTGCTCAACCACCCCGAAAGCATTCGTTTTTGCGGGTTCCAGAACGTGACGATTAATTTGCCGCAAGCGGCTTACCGCGCGGCGCAAGCGAGCGAGAAAGTCGGCGCGAAACCGACCGTCGAAAGCGTGATTCGCGAAGTCGAGTGGGCGATGGACTTGGCGATGAAAGCGCACGTGCAAAAACGCAAATTCATCCAAAAAATCATGTCCGGCCCGGGAACGCCTCTTTGGACGGTCGCCGCGCCCGCTGCCGACGGGCTGCCGTACCTAGACCTCGACAAGGCGAGTTACATCATCGGCATGATTGGGTTAAACGAGTGCGTGAAAATGATTTGCGGCGAAGCCATGCACGAGAGCGACGCAGCGTTTCGAGTCGGCGTTCGCGTAATCGCTGGGATGTACTTGAAAGCGAAAGCGCTGGAAGCCGAGAACAAGTTGAAGGTGGTGCTCGAGGAAACGCCTGCGGAGAGCGCGAGCTTGCGCTTGGCACGAATCGACTTGCAGAAATACCCTGAGTACGCGAAGCCGTTAGTGCGCGGCAGCATCGAGACGGGCGAGGTTTACTACACGAACAGCATTCACTTGCAGGCTGACGCGCCTGTCGACATCATCGAGCGAATAGAGAAGCAAGCAGTCTTCAACAATTTGATTGAGGCGGGTTGCATCACGCACGTTTTCCTCGGCGAGCAGCAGCCGAGCGCTGAAAGCATTTACGCTCTAGTAAAGCGCACTTGGGAGAACACGCAGAGCGCGCAAATCGTCGTGAGCCCTGAATTTACGGTTTGCAACGATTGCGGGAGCGTGAGCCGCGGGTTCGGTCGCGAAAGCGAGGCGCAAGCGCAGTCCGCTCAAGGCAAGGCTGCCGCGCCAGCGCAAGCCGCCGCGCCTGTTCAAGCAAAAGGCGAAGCGCAGGCGAAGGCCGAAACATTGAAGGGCGACATTGTTTTCGAGAAAATAGCACGATGAATGTTTGAGTAAAACGGTTTTTGAAGAGGTGAATGAAATGACGGAAGAAAAGCGCGAACAAAAACACGAGCACGGTCCGCACTGCAGTCACTGCGGCAGCACTAACGTTTACGGGATTTCTCGCGTGGTAGGCTACTTCAGCCGAATAAACAATTGGAACAAGAGCAAAACCGCTGAATTCAAGGACAGGCAGAAAGGAAATTACGCTGTTCCTCAAACGCCGAAAGCGGTTGAAGAAAAATTTGATTCCAAGGCGTTGACTCAAAAAGCGAGTTGCGCTTGAACGCGAGACTAGAGGAGCGGAAACGCATGTCGAAAGTAAAGATTTTTTGGCAGGAGTCTTGCCCGAATTGTCCGCAAGCCAAGGAACTCGGCAAGAAGCTCTCGGCGAGCGGCGTCACGGTCGAATACCACAATATCCGCAATTCTGCCGGACTAACGGAGGCGGTGTTGCACGGCGTGATGACTACGCCGAGCGTGGTAATCGTCGCAGACGACGATTCGGAAAAAGCGGTGTGGCGCGGGAGCACGCCGAAATTCGACGAAGTCAAAAATGCGCTCAAATAGACGATGCCCAAAACACCAACGTTGCAATATTTATATATATGTGTATAACTAATAATAATCAATAAAATCTAACGCGGGCGATCTGTTTGGCGTGGAAGGAATTCGTTTTTTCAAAGCACTACCGCGAAGACAAGGACATAGACGTAAGCCTCGCAGTTGACTGCGTTCACTCTGGAAAAAAAGAATTGGAAGAAAAACCGAACAAGTTCAAGGCGAGAAAAAACTACCGGAAAGGCGAGTTGATAGTCGTTTACAAGGATTGCGGCGAATATTTTTTCGTGATAACCGCGTTTTGGAACGTTAGGAAGTGATGTAAACATGAATCTTGAAGGAAAAAGGTGTTGCGCGTGCGGCAAAGGCAAGCTGCGAAAGATTCAAGATGAAGTTGAACCCGGCATTTTCGTCGAAGCCTTCAAGTGCAGCGAATGCCGTGAAATCGTTTACCCGCAGCACGTGATGGAGAAAGTGGAAGCGCTTTACCGCGATAAAGCGGCCGAACGAAGCTTAATCAAAGTCGGCGCTAGCCTCGCATTTGCCATTCCAAGCGAGATAGTAAAAAGACTCGGCTTGAAGCCGAAAGAAAAGGTTTTCGTCACCAGCAAAGGAAACGAAATAATCGCGCGCGTTTCCCAAGCTTGAGAAGAAAAAAGGCGAGTTTGCGGAATGCTCGACATCAAGGGTTTAATGCCAACTTCATTAATCGAGTACCCCGGCAAAATCGCCGCTGTCGTCTTCCTCAACAACTGCAATTTTCGCTGTCCGTTCTGCCAAAACGCGAGCCTCGCGCTCGGCACTGAAGCCGCTCCGTCGATTCCGAAAGAACAAGTGCTCGCGTTCCTCAAAACTCGCAAAAAATGGTTGGACGGCGTCGCCATAACTGGAGGCGAGCCCACGCTCGCGGGAGACGAGCTTGTGGCGTTCATCCGCGAAATCAAGGCGCTTGGCTTGGCGGTCGAACTCGAGACGAACGGCTCGAACCCCGAACTGCTCAAGCAGTTGCTTCGCGAACGCCTCGTCGATTATTACGCGATGGATTACAAGGCGCCGCTCGACGATTACGCGAGAGTGTGCGGAGTGGAAATCGGCATGGACGGCGCGGAAAAAATCAGGGAGAGCGCGGCTTTGCTCATGCGGGAAGCGCCTGATTACGAGTTTCGCGCTACCGTCGTGCC
>JAZDKN010000126.1:0-5331 GCA_043803065.1 Microcaldota archaeon | reverse complement strand
TTCCACTCCGTGACGCTCACGGGCACGCTGAGTTCGCACGCGATTTCTTTCGGCACGCCGAGCTCGTTGATGCTGAGAACCGGGTCCGGCGAAATGACGGTGCGCGCGCTGAAGTTCACGCGCTTGCCGCTGAGGTTGTAGCGAAAACGCCCTTCCTTGCCTTTCAAGCGCTGGAAAAGCGTCTTGAGCTGGCGGCCCGAGCGGTGGCGCGCTGGAGGAACTCCAGCGGTTTCGTTGTCGAAAAACGTGGTCACGTGGTATTGAAGCAACTCCCACAAATCCTCGATAATGAGTTGCGGCGCGCCCGCGTCCACGTTCTCTTCAAGGCGTTGGTTGATGCGGAGAATATCAACAAGCTTGTGCGTCAAATCGTCTTCAGAACGCTCGCCCGTCTCGAGCGTAATCGAGGGACGCGTCGTCACCGGCGGAACGAGGAGCACAGTCAAAACCATCCATTCCGGTCGAATCGATATTCCGACTTCGCGGAGATCCTCGTCAGGAATGCGTTCGAGCCGCTCGCGCACTTCGCTCGGCAAAAGCTTGCGGTCCTCCTCGTAAAAACTCGTCGGCTTGACGAACGAAACTTGTTTCTGGGGTTCGCCGCAGTGAGGGCACTCGGCGGAGCGCGAGGGTTTCTCGAGCGAACTCGTCATCAGCCGTCCGCACTTGCGGCAGCAAGAACGCAGTAGTTGGTAGACGTTGCGGGCGAAGCCAACGTGCACGACGGGGCGAACGAGCTCGATGTGCCCGAAGTGCCCCGAACAGTCTTTCATTCTTCCCCCGCAGTTCTTGCACTTCAAGCCGGGATCGATTACTCCGAGGCGTTGGTCCGCGAGCCCGCCGTTAATGGGGTAACCGTCTTCGTCGTAAGTGTCTGGCACCGTTATCTTCGCGGCGCTCATCTTGCGAATCTGTTCCGGCGAGAACAACGAGAACTGAATCGATTCGATGATTTTCATTTCAACACCACGACGCTCTTTACGTCACGACGCGCTTTGCGCCACGACTCATTACTATCATTAGATTATTTTCACGCTTTGTCCTTCAACTTGATTTTCGGGAAAATCCCTATGCTCTTCATTTCGTCTAGTATGAGCTTGAACGCGTAACTCATTACGACTTCGCTGATTTGCGTGCCCTCGCACAACGGACAGTAACGCCTGTTCTTAATCTTGTCGTAAACCGCGAGCGAACCGCAGTTGTTGCAAACGAGCTCGATTGTTTTGTCGCTCGACTCGATCATGCGCTCCTTGAGAAGCGACGCGGCGCCGAAGCCGATGAAGCAATCGCGCTCCATCTCGCCCAAGCGCAGTCCGCCCTCGCGCGCCCTTCCCTCGGTCGGCTGGTGAGTGAGCATTTGAACTGGCCCGCGCGAGCGAGCGTGCATTTTCAGCGAAACTAGGTGGTGCAGCCGCTGGTAGTAGACTACGCCCACGAAGATTTTCGCGTGAATGCGCCTGCCCGTACGCCCATCGTAAAGCACTTCCTCTCCGTGAGGCTGGAATCCGCGCTCGAGCAACTGCTTCTCGAAATCCTGTCGCACGTCGCCGCTGAACGCCGTTCCGTCCTTGAACGAGCCGCTCGCGCACGCGGCTTTGCCCCCGAGCATTTCGAGGAGATGCCCCGCCGTCATGCGCCCCGGAATAGCGTGCGGATTAATGATTAAGTCAGGAACTATTCCGTCGCGAGTGAACGGCATGTCGTCTTGATCCACGAGCAGCGAAACGACTCCTTTTTGGCCGAAGCGGGAAGCGAATTTGTCGCCGATTTCCGGAATCGCCGTGCGGCGAACGCGAACCTTCACCAGCTTGTTGCCGCTCGTGCTCTCGGTCAGCATAGCCGCGTCTACGACTCCATTCTCGTTTCCGCGCGTCATTAGCGATGATTCGCGTCGTTTCTCGGTTTGAATGTCTAGCGCGCTGATTTCCTTCAAGAAGCGCGGAGGCGAACTCTTCGCTACGAGAACGCTGTTTGGCGGGACAGGCGTTTCCGGGTTCACGACTCCGTCCTCGCTCAAGTGCGAATAAGCTTCCTCGCCGAGGTAGTCTTGAACGAATTCTTCGGGAACCCCGAACTTGTCTTTCTGCCCGCCGGGATAACGGCGTTCTTCCACTTTGTACGTTCGGAAGAAAGCGCTGCGGCCGAGAGCGCGCTGCACGGACGCTTTGTTGAGCACGACCGCGTCGTTCATGTTGTAACCGTAATAACTTAGGACTGCGACGACGAAGTTTTCGCCGCTCGCCCGACGAAACGTGCGCTGCGCTTCGTAAACGCGGGTGCGCACGAGAGGCGCTTGCGGATAAAACAACAAGTGCGAGCGGGTGTCGCTGCGCAGATTGTAGTTCGTCGCGTAAAGCCCGAGACTCTGCTTCGCGTGCTGCGCGGCCATGAGAACGCGCGGCGCCATGTTGTATTCCGGAAACGGGATTTGCGCGCTAGCGAGGCCGAGAATGCCGACCGGGTCGATTTCAATATGCGTGTGCTCCGGCGCGACGTCTTCGTCGTCGATCGCTATGAAAGTGTTTTCCTCTTCCTCCGCGTCGAGATACTCTATAACTCCTTTCTGCACCAAGTCAGCCCAAGTGATTTTCTTTTCCTCGAGCTGCTTTTGCAACTCGGGCGTGAAAGCGCTTTTGCCGCGCTTGACGACTATGAGGGGACGCCTCGCCCTGCCTTCGTCAGTGTTAACGAAAACCTCGTTCGTGCGCGAGTAATAACAAACGTTCATGAACGAGCTCAACTCGCCCGCGCGGCGCTGCTCCCGCAATTCCGCCGCTAGCTTCGCTCCTTCGTCGGAGAAGCCCACGAACCGGCCGTTCAAGTAAACGCTTGCCTTAGTAACCATTTTTCGCTTTCAACCGTTTTTTATTTTCAACCCAGTTTCAAGTTCCAGTCCAGTTTCAATCCGGTTCTAATCCGGTTTCAATCCACTCTCATCGTGACGCCCGACTTCTTGAGTGCGGCCTCCACTCGCTTTTCGTCCACCACGGTCGTAACCTCGCAGAAAAGCGACAAATTCTTCACGAGCCCGCAGTTCGGGCCTTCAGGCGTTTCGTTCGGGTCGAGCCGTCCCCAGTGCGTGCCGTTCAAGTCGCGCGCCTTGAAGTGCGAATGCTTTTTCGCGAGAGGCGAAGTCACGCGTTTCAGGAAAGCGCTCGCTGAAATAAAGTTGTAGCGGTCGACGGGCTGGCAGACGCCGGTATGCCCGCCCACCCAGTTGCCCGTAGCCATCGAGTATTTGATTCGGTCCGTGAACGCGTCGGGGCGGACGATTGCGAAAAGCGACATGCGCCTGCCGCGAATGTTCGCGCGCTCCATCTGGTAAGCGACGTCCTTGACGAGGAATTGAAACGCGTAACGGAACAACTCTTCCATAAGTTTGCCTGAAATCTTGAGGCGCTTGTTCGCGTAATGGTCCTTGTCCTCGGGCTTGCGCTTCCTGCACGCGACGAGAATCGCGCGCTCCGACATTCGGCACAAATAATACGCTTTCGCGAAGCAATCCTTCTCATCCGTGCCAATGTGCGGGAGGAGGTAGCGGTTCAAGAGGAGTTCCGCTCGCTTGATTTGGTATTCGAGCGGCTGCCCGGGCGCGGCGCGCTTGCCGATGGTTTCCAGCGCGTCCTTCTTGCCTTTAGACGGGTCGAGCTCGATGTTCAGCAAAACGTCGTTTTGCACCGCTTTAATCGGGGAAAAAGCGGCGAGGATTTTCTCGTTCTTGTCTAAACCCAGCGAGCGCAACAGCAGAATGAGTTCCAGCGAGCGCGCGTAAGACGGCAGCGTGACGCTCATGCGCCCCTCCTTGTTGCGATCGACCGTGCAACGTCCGCGGAATCCTTCGCGAGTCGAAAAAACTTTAGCTTGAACGAGGTCCTTCTCCTTGTCGCGCGAAACGAACACGCGGTTCGGCGCCAAATCCTCGAGCGTCATCAAGCTTTTTTCGATTCCGTTTATCACGAAGTACCCGCCAGAATCCAGCGGGTCTTCCCCCATTTCGATGAGTTCGCGCTCGCTCTTGCCGTGCAGATAGCACAACCTCGATTTCAGCATGACGGGCAATTCGCCGACGGGCACGTCTTCCTTCGGCTTTTCCACTCCGTTGATGACTTGCGTCATTTCGAGGAACAAAGGCGCGCTGTAAGTCAAGTCGCGCATTCTCGCTTCCATCGGGTAAATGGGATTGCGCACGCCGTCCGCTTCCGTCACCATCGGTTTTTCCACGCGCACTTTGCCGAGCTTGATGTGCACGCCTTCGATTTGCGGTTCGATGACGGCTTGCGAGTCGATGATGCGTTGAATCAAGTGTTCGACGAAATAGTCGTAAGAGTCGACGTACTGCTTCGAAACCGGATTGAAACGCAAGTATTCTTCCGTCAGTTCCTTATGCAAAACGCAACACACTCCACTCGAAAAACGCTTCACTCGAAAAAAAGCTCGATGCTCAACGCTCAAGCTTGAATTAATCGCGATCAATCGACTACTATACGATAGTAATTTTCGTCTTTATTCGTCACGAGGCTCTTGCGCGTGAACTTCAGCACGGCGCCCGCCTGCGCGTTGACCGCGGTAACCGCCGAATCGTCGGACTTTATTTGCGGCAAATCCTCGATCGAAGCGTGGTGCTTCGCCAGAAGCTCCGCTAACTCTTTTTCTTGCACTACTTCTACGCGAGGGACAAGGAAATGGTTGAGAGTCTCCAAGTAAAACCGCCTTACCGTCGCTTCGTCTCGCTCGCGCGCTTCGAAACCGAAAATTCGCGGACCAGCAGGCTTCAAAAAAACGGTTTTAAACGGCTTCGCCTATTTGTAACAGCTTCGCTCGCCGTTTTTTGAAACTTACCTCCTTATTTTCCTTTAAAACCTTTAAAAACCTTTGCTTTTGAACAACGCGAACGAAGTAACAAAAAAAGGCAAAGGCAATCAATCCGCGCGAGCCGCCGAAGCCCAGTGTTTTATTTCTTTGCGGTTTAAAGCAAAACATGAAACATACGAAACACGCTCTTTACGCGCTGCGTTTCGACGAAAACCGCGCGTTTCCCGAACCTTGGCTCGAAATCGACGGCGTAAAAATGCATTGCACGCGACTCGCGCCGCCGCTTCGCGAAGCAGAAAACAAAGCCAAGCTACTCAAAATCAAGCCGAACGATAAAGTCCTCGACGTTTGCACGGGCCTCGGCTACAGCGCGATCGCGCTCGCCCGCCGCGGCGCGATGGTGACGACGATCGAGATCGACCCCGAAGTGCTTCGCTTAGCCAAGCAAAACTCTTTTTCCGCGGAACTCTTCACGAACCCCAAAATCGAAATCGTGCGCGGCGACGCGTTCGAGGAAAT
>JAZDKN010000125.1:0-12425 GCA_043803065.1 Microcaldota archaeon | reverse complement strand
GAGCACTAAATCGTGTTCCGCGTTGCCTCCGCCGTCGCGACGCGCCGTTTGTGTGTACTGGCGCACCGCTTACTCGTAATCCTCTATTTTTATTACCGCGTCTGCTGGCTTCTCTAATTTGAATTAAACGACGGTATTCGCGAGAACCGGGATATTATCTTTCGTTATGACTTCCTGCCGCGGAACGTCAGCGGTTTTAATGCGCAAGTCGACTTTGCGGATCGTTTCAATGATGGGAATGATTAAAATGAGTCCGGGGCCGGCTTCGCGCGTGAAGCGCCCGAGCCGGAAGACGACCGCGCGCTCGTACTCCATCATGATGCGCACGCTGTTGTACAAAACGACTATCGCGACGATTAGTATAATCCAAAACAGCCACTCCAACACTCGACCCACCTCTCAAAATTCGATGCTTGATTCAAACCCTTGGTTATGCATATTCGACGCGCGTTTTTAAAAGAAACGCTTTGGCCGCAGGCTTCGGCTCGCAAGTATGAGCAGGGCTAAACGCAAAAATTAAAAATAAAAAAATTGAAAAAAATCGAAAAATTAAGGGAATTACGGGAATAAAGAATCAATTTTTCTTTTTGCTTGCCTTGCCGGACTTGGCTTCCGCTTTCTTCGCTTTCTTGCCTTTACCGCCTTTGACGCCTTCCTCTCCGCCCTTAGCGTTCTTGCCGCCCGCAAGCCAGTACCAAAGCAGTGCGACCGCGATTATTCCGAGCAGCAAGCCGAGCGCTAGAGGCGCGGATTGCGCCGTAAACAAGCCGGTAAGCCCTCCAGCCGCAGCAGCTGCGGGCGACGGACTAGGCGAAGCGCTTGGCTTCGCGGTAACAGGGTAAATCACGAGTTTACCCATTTGCGGCCGCGGATTCGGACTAGCGCTAGGCGCTGCAGGCGGCGCGCTCGGCGAAGGCGTCGGGCTCGCCGCGTGGTTAATGTAATTGTAGCCCGTGTAAGGCAACAAAATGTTGCTCCCGCCTCCTCCACCGCCACCGTTTCCGCCGCCTTGCGGCGTCGGCGTTGGAGTCGGCGTAGGCGTAACGCTTGGCGCGGGCGCGGCGTTCACCGTAATCTCAGTGCGGCAGTAAAACTGGCTTTTGAAATCGCTGATTGGAATGCTTGCTGGCGGAGTGTAACGCGCTTCCAGAAACTTGCCTGCGCCTGCGCTCGCGGCAGTAAGCGTTGCACCCTTATTCGAGCCGTCGCTTACTGCGCCCGCATCACTCGACCAAACGAAGTCAGGGCAAGCTACGGTCGGCGCGGTGAGCGCGCTAGTGAAAAGCGGTAGCGAAGCCGCGTCTAGAGAGTAGCAAAGCGTTTCAAAGCGCTTTTGCTCGCCGAAATCGAGAACCGCGCTCGCAGGCAAGAGAACACACGATTTCGCTTTAGTGTAAACGTCGACGGTGGCTTGACACGAAGCCGGCGTGCCGACGACGTCGGCGGGTTCGCCGAAAACCATGTCCGCGCGAACGAAACCGCCGTTCAACGGCCGCGTTCCAGCAAAAAGCGCGGCGCGGTTTTGCGTTGCCGCGCTCGCGAGCAATACGCCCGCGTCGCTCGTCCACTCGATTTCGTCGGGGCAAGGCACGAGGGCTACCGCGTCTTCAGCGATTCGCGTGCATCGCACGGAAAAGTCGGTTGCGGCGGTTATCGCGGTTTGCGCGTAGCCGGGCGCAATCGAGCATTCGTAACGCGTCGACGGAACAACCGTCGGCACTGGAACGCGTACCGCTTGATTCGCCGCAGCCAACGGCGCAAGAAACGATAACGTCAAAGCGATTAAAGCCGCGGCTAGAAAAAACTTTTCGGGCTTTCCAGACTTTCCGGAATCAAATCGTGATTTCAATCGAATCAAGCGAATCTCACCATTCATTCTTTTTAATCTTGTGAGCAACCCGTATTTTAGGTTTGCTAAATCTTCAGGTTTTTTCTTCTCAAGCGGTTTCTTCAATTATTTCTTCAAATACCGCCAAGTATTGTTTTTTCCTTCGTATAAATAACTTCAGCGGGCTGAAACCAAGCAAAAACGTTCCAGAACGCTTATTTCGCCTAAAAAACGCTCCGAACGCCCCGTTTTGACTAGGCGTTTTTTGCGGTTCGGTTCGATTGACGCTGGCAGGACCTCAGGCAATTCGAACGAGGCGGACCAGCAAACAATTTATAGTCGCGCGCCCAAAAAACTGCGTGGCAAAAAACAAGTCCGGCAAACCAGTTAAAAAAAACAAAAAAACTAACCATGTTTCGCCCGCTGTAGCGCGGCTCGCGCGAAGCTTAGCTTCGCTGAAAGGCAAGGGCAGGACGCTCGTAACGTTTCACTCGCTCGGCGACGTCGACGCCGCCGCAAGCGCGCTAGCCCTGCAAACCGTTCTGAAAGCGCGGGGCGTTGACGCGCACGTGCGTTGCGTTGATTCGTTGAACAGTCAAGCGCGCCGCGTGCTCTCGTTTTACGGCTGCGCCGCGCCGCAAACGCTCGTCGGAATCGACGCGAGCGCAATCGTGCTCGTGGACGTCAGCAACGCCGACTTGCTCGCAGAATGGGGGCCCGCGATTTCAGGCTTCAACGGCCCGCTTTTCGTGATAGATCACCACTACCACAACAAGCACGTGAAAACCGCGCAAGGCTGCGCTCTCGTAGAACCGCACGCTACGAGTACCGCGGAAATCATTATGCAAATCGCCCGCGCGTTGAACTGCCCGCTTCCGCCGAAAACCGCTTCCTTACTGCTTTGCGCCGTTCTTGCGGACACCGCGTTTTTCAAGAGCGCGGACAACGCGACTCTCGCCGCAGCGTTCGCGCTGGTCGCGCTCGGAGCGGATTTCGGGGAGTGCGCCGCTTTGTGTCGCGCCAAGCGCGACGCGAGCGAAGCGCTCGCGATAATCAAGTGCGTTGGAGGCGCGAGAATCGAGAAGCTCGGCGCCAAAGGCGCAGTTCTCGCGGCGTTCGGCAAAGCGCATTCGCACGAGCTCGCGTGCGCCGCAGCGCTCGTCGATTTGGGGTGCGATTATGCGTTCGTGGCGAACGAGCGCGAAGGCAGGATAAGCGCAGCGAAAAGCGATTGCGCGACAGGCAGCGTAGGCAAAATCATGGAGGCTGCTGGACGCGGTTTCGGCGCGAGCGGCAGCGGCGGAGGACACGAGAAGGTAGGCGGCGCGAAAGGAGAGTCGAGCCGCGTGAATGCCGCGCTCGAGGAGTGTCTCGCCTTGGTGAGAAAACTCGCTTGAAACCGTTGCATAAATTCAATGAAAGTTATAAAACAAAACACTAATATTCTCAAATGAAGCAAAAATGCTTAATTATTTAACAAAACAATCGGGTTGGTGAATGAATGGCAGTTAGAGCAGTAATGGAAATATTGCGAAAAGCCCGTGAAAACAAAGTGGTTGTTAGCGTCGCTACACTTAAGTCCGAACAAGAAACCGCGGCTTTACTTAAGCCTGAATGGGCTCGAATAACAATGCGCGCGTTGCCGGCGCAATCCGAGAAAACAAAAGCCTATCGAATAGCTTTCCTGCTTTTAAAAGCAGCGAAGCCAAATAGCGTTATTCACCCCGACGTCATAAATGACATCCAAGCGTTGGGCACATGGCCCCTTGGCGTACAACGCGGCGTACAAATAGTCAACCATTTTCCGTGGGCGTCCAAATCTAAAGAATACGGAATATACCTTTACGGTCCTCCAAACAAGTTGCAGCGGCTGATAAACGCCGCAGAACAGTTCAAAACACTACCCGCGCAGCCGCAACCGCCAAAGAAAAAATTTAAACTTTTTTAATAAATTTTTTAATGACTTGATTGCTGAAATCAAGCCACGCGGAGCGCGTTACGACGCTTTTGCCTTCAGCGTCAATTGGTTTCGCAAGCGAATAAGATATTCTGCCAATTCGCGTGTCCAACTTGAAATCCTCGTGAACGAAAATATCGAAAACGCTTTTGACTGTCTTAAACTTGTCTTGAAGAATTTTTAGTGAAGTCAAGTTTGACGGCATGAAAAAAAATGTTGGCAAGCCACCGGTTTCAGCCTTCGTTTTAGGCGCGCTTTCGGAATAACCAGCAGCGATTTCGAAGTCTGGGCCCAAAAAATGTTTTATGAGCTTCAAGTGACCTTCAACTTTATCGAACGAGTAAGTGTTGCCTGCGGTTTGCGCTTCCTGCATTATTTTTCGCAGCAGCGCGTCGCTTCCGCCGTGAAAACTAGTTGCCGCGTTGAACGGTTTTTCGTTAAACCAAGATTCTTGCGGAGCGCTTTTTTCCGAAACGCACTTCAAAAAAAGTTTTTTAGCGACTCTTTTTATTTCAATCGGGTAATCCTTTCGCACGTTATCGTAGCCGCCTCGATTCAATATTTCTTTGTGCAGCTGGTGGTATAACGGCGACTTTTCGCTCAAGAGCTTGTCTTCTGTGACGGTTCCGTGCTTCTTAGCCATATCCGCGTAATACTCGGCGAATTCTTGTTCGTTTAAAGTGAATGTTGGCTTCTTGAGTTTTAACGCTGGTTTTCGCATGATACCGCCGATTTCAGGAGTTCGACTTTAGATATTAATGCTTTTGCCCGACCGCTATAAAAAACCGTTTGGTAGCCGGGAAACCGGAATTAAAGCACGAGCAGGAGAATGCTGATTAACGCGAAGACGAGGGCGGCGACTTCCTTCGGTTGAAAGCGTTCGCCGAAGAAAACAACGCTTATAATCGCAACAAGCACCGTGCTTAGACTCAGCACGGCGCTGACTAGAGCGACTTTCCCGCTTTGCAGCGCGAGGAGCGTGCAAGCGAACGTCGCAAACGAAAAAACGACGACTGCAGCAATCCAAAACAATTGCGCGCTAGTAATTTTGAATGCGGCTTCGTTCACGAAAAACAGGAAGCCGGCTGTCAACGCTATCAAAACCAGGAGCGCGACGGGCACTAACGCAATCCAATTGATTTTCAGGACCGCCTGGTTTTTGACGAGTATTTTCAGCGAAAGGTTCGTGAGACTCACGAAAAACATGGCGAGCAACGCGAGCGTCAACCAATTCTGTTGAGCGAATTCAGTTAAAGCATTAAAAAACGCGTTCAACAAGCAAACACCTGACGGCAAAAAGCGAATTTAGGCAAATTTAGTTATTCCAAAGCGCCTTTTAAGTCTTAATCAAACCGCGCGTTTGCGCCTTTTTATGTTCCCATTTATTTTTCTCGATTCAACAGTCTTCTTTTTCTCGATTTTTTTGTTTTTCCCGGTTTTCTCGAACGGCTCGATGTGAATCACCGCGTCGGCGATTTGGCTCGCTCCCCGCGCTTCGCTCGCGAGCTTTCTCTTTAGCTTGTGCGCGAGATAATGCGCGCGCTCGAGCGGAAGCTTCGGATTCAACTGTATGTCCACGTCCAAGAAAATCTTGTTTTCCTGCTGGCGCGCTCGCAGCTTGTGGAAGCTCTTCACGTATTTTTCCCCGCGAATCACGCTCTTAATCGCCTCAAGCGTTTCCTTGGGCGGACTCACGTCGATGAGTTCGTTCGCGGAACGCCATCCGACGCGGTAAACCACGCGCAACATCAGCAATGCGAGCACTACCGCGGCTAGCGGGTCAGCCCAGAACAAGCCGAAGCCCACGAAGAACAAGCCCGCGAGCGCGACCGCGTTTTGGAAAATATCGGAAAAGTAGTTTCCAGCGCTCGCTTCCAACGCGACGCTGTGCAGTTCACGGCTCTTGCGCCTCAAGTAGAGTGCGAGTCCCACGTCGATGATTATCGTTACGAATATTATCGTCAAGTCGAGCGAGTTCACCGCGATTTTTTGCTGGAGCGCGAAGCGCCGCGCCGCCTCTAAAATGATTCCGAACGCGACTATCGCTATCAGCGCTATTTGCGCGAGGCTCGAAAGGTTTTCGAGTTTCGCGTGTCCGTACAAGTGGTCCGCGTCCGGCGGTTTAGCCGCTTCCTTGACGCCTAAATACGCGAATAAAGAGCCGAGCAAGTCGAAGATTGAGTCGAGGAGAATAGCGATTACGGCAATGCTTCCAGTCAAAAACGCGACAGCCGCTTTCGCGGCGATGAGTAGAACGTTCGTGGCGATGACTACGCGCGCGGCTTTGAGTTTCTTTGACGCGTTTTCTGCGTCCGAGGCTTCGAACGCGTTTGTTTTAAAAGTCAAGTCAACCCACGATTCAACGGGTTTTTGCGATACGTAGAAGTTCACGTTTTTCACAGAATTTGTTTTCCCACGCTTTTAAGAGTATCCGTTTCGCCGCCAACCGAAAGCGCCGAATGCCGAACGCAAACCGTTTTTAAGCGCCGCAAACCTAAAAATAACCTGTTGAAAAAGGTGGTTTGAAAAATGAAGCTGTTCATCGATTCCGCAAACGTAAACGAAGTCAAGGACGCCGCCTCGTGGGGCGTAATAAGCGGAGTGACTACGAATCCGAGCCTCGCGCTCAAGGCGGGCAAGCCGTACAAGGACAGCGCGCTCGAAATCGCGAGGCTCGTCGACGGCCCGATTAGCGTTGAGGGTGTGACGACTAAGGCGGGCGAAATAGTGGCGGAAGCTAAGGAAATCGCTAGCTGGCACAAGAATTTTGTTGTTAAAGTCGCTATGGGCGAGGAAGGAATTAAGGCAGTAAAAGAATTAAGTGCTGCGGGAGTGAAGACGAACGTCACCCTCGTTTTTTCCGTCAACCAAGCGCTGCTCGCCGCGCTCGCTGGAGCTAGCTTCGTGAGTCCTTTCATCGGACGCCTCGACGACAACGGGCAGGACGGCATGCAACTCATTCGCGACATGATGCTTTGCTACAAAAACTACGGTTTTGAACGCAAAACGCAAGTAATCGTCGCGAGCGTGCGGCACCCACTGCACGTGATTGACGCTGCGAAAGCCGGCGCGCCGATTAGCACCGTGCCTTACGGCGTACTGAGACAAATGTTCAAGCACTCGCTGACTGATTCCGGAATAAAGAAGTTTCTCGAGGACCACGCCGCGCTCGAGGCGCTGCACAAAAAACAATAGCTTGTCGGGCAGTTGATGCCGGACAGTTGATGCCGAACAGCTGATATCAGACAGTTGAAGTCAGTTTAAGCGCAGGATTCTCCCGAGCCGTATTTTCCGGTGCGTTATCTCTTTAGCCAGCCGCGCTTCGCCTTCGAACAACGCGATGCCTACCGCGATTACTCCGAGTATTCCCGCGGCGAGCAACGGGTTTGCGAGCAGCTCGTGGCCGAAAATCAAAGCTATCGCGACGAGCGCTGCAACCGTAGGCAGAGGAACGTTTTTGAACGAAAGCGGAACGCGAAAGCCGCGTTCGGCAAGCGGTTGCTTGAAGCGCAGGACGAGGACGGCGAGATTGTCTGCGAAAAACACTACGAACATTCCCGTGACTGTTGCGGCTGCGACGAAGGAAAGGTCGCCTAAAGCCGCGAGAGCGATTGAAACGAGCGAGACTGTCGCGAGCGCTGCCACGGGCGCCCCGCGCTTGGTTGTTTTGTTGAAGAAGGCGGGCAATGCCTTGTCTTCGCTCATGCCGTAAATCATTCTGCTGGCGCCGAATATGGATACGAGAACGGTGTTCGCGGTTGAAAAAAGCGCTATCACGCTCAACGCGATTAGCACTAGCGGGCCGCCAACCGCGCCCGCAGCAACCGCGAGCGCGCCTTCCCCGTGCGCAACCACGCTTTGGATTTCAGCGTAAGGAAGCATCGTCGTGAAAGCGATCGCTACCGCAACGTAAAGCACAGAGCAAATCGCGATTGAAAGAAGCATCGCCCGCGGAAGCGTCTTGCGCGGGTTCTTGACTTCCTCCGCGCTCGTCGCAATTATTTCGAATCCCAAGTACGCGAAAAACGCTAGGGCCGCGCCGCTTACGATTCCGCTGAAGCCTTGCGGTGAAGCGAACCCGGCGTTCGGCGCGGTGAACAAGCCTGCGAAGGCGGCGGCGAGGCACAAGACGAGAATCAATCCGCTTACTTCCAGCAGCGAGCACACGACGTTCACTCCGCTCGCTTGCTTCACGCCGAAAGCGTTGACGATGAAAACGAAGACGAGTATTCCAACCGCAGCGAGCGGCGCGGACACGCCTGGAAACAAATTCGAGAAATATTGTCCGAAGCCGAGCGCCACCGCGCTCGCGCTCGCCACTTCGGTTATAGCTACGAACCAGCCCAATAGAAAACTCGCTGAGTGCGAGCCGAACGCGTGCTTGGAGTAGTAGTAGCTCGAGCCAGAGCGCGGATACATGGAGCTTAATTCGGCGTAGCTCAGCGCGGTGAGGCAGGCGATTGCGCCCGCGATTGCGAACGAGAGCCACAACGCGTTTCCGGCTTGCACGCCCGCGAGTCCAACGAGCGCATAAATGCCTGCGCCCACTATTATTCCGACGCCGAGCATGGTGGTTTCGAACAAGCCGAGAGAGCGTTTTAGCGGCATGAAAATCGAGAGTCGTTAACGCAGAACGACTTTAAAATAGCGTTTGAAGCGGATGCCGTTAAAGCTCGACTGGCGGCCAGCGTTATACTTTCGGGTGTAAGTTTAGCAATTCGTAGAAGTCTCGGTTCAACTTTTCTATGTCCGCCATCACGCCCGTCCTAATTCGTTGTCCTTTTGTTTGGGAACGCATTGACGTCGTCCATCTATCCACGCTGCTTGGAGCCAGGCGGACAACCAAACGGTTTCGTGCAACATAGACTTGAAACGGATTGTGTCCGCCGTACGCGTCAGTGAAAATCTTTTTAATCTTTTCTTCAACTGCCGACGCGCCGCCAGCGTTTTTAATCGCTGCAGTCTTGATTCGCGAAATTTTGAGTACCTGCGTTTCTGCATCCATGGTTTTTTCTACGGAAGTTCCTTTAAGCAAATCAGCTAACGCGGGTTGCTTTTCTGCCGCGTTGCGTAAATCTTGCTCGAAACCATGTTCGTTTCCAGGTTTAAGGAAAGCTCGCAGGTTATGACCGGCAGTCCTGTGCGCGTCAATGGCAGTTTCAATGGCAGACGGGTTTACCGCGATTTCAACATCGTGTTCTCTTACTTGAACGTTGAATATTTTACTGAGAGAATCAGCGTTTGGAGCGGAACGCCACCGTGAGTCGAGAATGTGCTGTATCTGGGCTGCAAGATATTCGCGTCCCGTAAGCGTTTTACCATTTACTGTTCCTTGCAGGCTCTTTAGTTGTTCGTTTCGTAATCCAACTATGCTTAGAGAGTATCGACTTTTTTTTGCAGTTGTTCCGTTGAATATCCCTGTGCGGGCAAGATCTTCGTGTCCCGTGATTGCCGATATAACCGGGTGTGGTTCTTGAAGCACGCGCGCCATTAGCATCACTGGAAGAGTAGGTGCTAACCGAATTATTAATTGTATCGTTTGAGCGGGTTGAACGCAAAAAAAGCGTTTTTAAAAGATGCCGAAATGCCGAAAAAATTATTTCTTGCCTTGCGGGAGCGGGGCTTGCGCGTTCTGCTGCGTGCTCGGCAAAGGCACCGCGTCGCACTTCGCGCCGCTTGAATGCGCGGGTTTGGCGCTTTCGGAAAGCGTTGCCTGTCCGCCGTTCGCCGCCTTCGCTTTCTCTTTTGCGTCGTCTTCGCGCATCTTGCAGAACACGGCTGCGGCGACGACGGTAGTCCACAAACCCGTCTTGTCGCACACCGAGCTTTGAGTGACATTCATCGTCTTGACGATTTTACCGCTGATTTTGAACAACTGTTCGCGCTCGTCCCAGCTCTGGTTTAAATCGAATTCGACGCCGAGCGTGCTCGCGAGCATGCTTGCTGCGAGGTCTTCCGCGTAGTCGGCGCTTTGCGCGTCGCTTTGCCCGAACGCGTGGTGCTCGCTCAAATACCCGTACGCGTTCTTGTCCGAAGGAATCGCGGCGCCGATGCTCGCGGAAATCATTCTGTACGGTTCGTTCGTCGCGTTGCGGCTCATGACGATGAAAGTGATTTGCCCTGGCTTCAACATTTCTAGTCCGCGCGCGCGGGGAACGATTTCGCACCCGGGCGGGAGAATGCTCGAGACGGTTACGACGTTGCACGGCGCGATGCCCGCGTCGCGGAGCGCGAGTTCGAACGAGTGCAGCTGTTCCTTGTGCCGTCCGACGCCTTTAGTGAAAAAAACTTTTTCGGGAATCATTCAATTTCCGTTTCTCTCGAATTTTCGTTTCTCTCGGCTTTCAGTTCGCCGTCCCCACTCAAAAACTCAAAAAAACTCAAACCAAAACTCAAACCGTTGCGCGTTGAAACCAACCCGAAAAAAGCCAAAACGCAAAAAACCGCAAAAAGCGTTGTGAATTCAGCGCGAGCGAGCTTAAAAAACTTTTCCCTTAATCCCCCTTGCCCGCGCCTTTCGTTTTCAAAAACTCGTTGTACGCGACGATTTTCGCCGCTAGCCTCGCAGCCTCGAAATCGCACGAATGCATTCCGGGAATAGGGCATAATTCCACGACGTCCGCGCCCACGATTCGCGCGCCGCTCGATGCGACTGCGCGCAAGACGCGCAGCGCATCGCGCCACCGCAACCCGCCGGGCTCGGGAGTGCCGACGCTCGGCATTTCGCTGGGGTCGAAAGCGTCGAGGTCGAACGAGATCCACAAGTCGCCGCTGCCGTTGCCGGTTGCACCGACTGCTGCGACGATTTCGTTTATTTTGCGTTCGAACGAGCCGAGCACGCCGAGCGAACCGCTCGAGCAAGACGCGCTGTCCTGCTCCGCGAGCTCGCTAGCCCAAAAAACCTTGAGTTTGCTTTCACTCGTTTTCTTGATGAACTCGTACTGCTCCTCGTCGAGCGAACGCACGCCTACTTCGACGAGCCTCGCGCCGTCCTCGAGCATTCGCCGGGCAGCGCAAGCGTGGCTGTACGGCGTTCCCTCGAATTCGTCGCGCAAATCCGCGTGCGCGTCGAAATAAAGCACGGTGAGCGAGGGAAAGCGCTCGAGGCAAGCGCGCACTGCGCCTACGCTGATGGAGTGTTCGCCGCCGAGCACTAGCGGAAAACGGTTCTCGCCGCGCATTATCGCTCGCACCGCGTCGCGCACTCTCGCAACCATTTTTTCGGGGCTCGCGGCGTTTGGCTCGAGCGCGCCGAGCGTGTGCACGCGCAGCGCGTCTAGCGGGCGCTTCAGCTCTTCATCGAAAAGTTCGACTTGCATGCTAGCGTCGATGATTGCGCGCGGTGCGAATCGCGCGCCGCTTTTGTACGTAACGGTCGCATCGTAAGGAACCGGCAAAACGCAGTAGCGCGCGCTGTCGAGCGGCGCTTGCGGAATCCCGAGAAAACCTTCGGGCAGGGTGAAAGGAATTTCCTCGTCGTGCCCTTCGCGCCCCATTTTTTCCCGTTCTTTTCCAATTTCTTTTTTCATTTCTTTTTTCGTCTCTTCGATTTTTTTCCTGGTTTTTGATGCGAAAGAGTGTTCAGCGCGAGCTCGAATTAAAGCTTTTCGTTGCGGAATCACGCGGAATTCGCTGCGGAATCCGCCGAATTTTCTGCAATCCAGCGAAAACGAGCGAAAACGCTCTAACGCTTTTTTTGAAACGCTTTTTAAAGTTCGCCGCGCTCTATTCTAGCAAGGGTTTAACGCGGTTGACTTAGCTTTTTCCGGTGCTTTGCTTCCGCGTTGAAAAATTTTTGCGTTCGTTCGTTGCGCGTTCGATTCGCGCGCTTTGAATTTAGGGGGTTGGGTTCATGAGCTTGTCCGACTCGTGGCAGTCTTTCCTCGACGCTTGCGCCGACAAAGGCTTGCCGTTCCGCGACTGGGCTTACGCGCTTGAAGACAAAGGCGTTCCCTCGCTGCCAGTTTTCGTCGTTGTTCTCGCGTTGCTGCTCGGATTCCTGTTTTTCTTCGCCGCGCCCGCAGTGCAGTTGGGGCAAGCGAAGGGAACGCTGCGCGTTTCCGTTTCCGCTCTCGGAGGCGGCGAGATAAGCGGAGAACCGACGGTCGTCATAACAAACCAGAAGACTGGAGAAAAATCAACGAAAGCGGTTGCGGGCGGCATCGCTTTGTTCGCGAACGTGCCTGCCGGCGATTACGAAGTGCGAATCGTTTCAAGCACGCTCGTTTTCACTCCGAACAACCAACTGCAGTCAATCGAAGGCGGGAAGACGGCGACGCTTAGTTTCGAGGGTTCCAGCGCGTCCGCGGACTTGGTCACTCTTTACGTAAACGTTCGAGGCGCTGACTCCGCGCAAATCGCCGTCTCGTACGATTCCGGCGTGCCCGTCGACGCCGCTACTGGGCAGAGCGCGACTTTTCAAGTAGCGAAAAACAGGGATTACGTTGTCAGCGCTTCGCAGGAAGGCTATTCGCCGGTCGAACAAAGAATTCAAGTGGCGTCGAGCAACGAGCAAGTCACGCTCACGCTCGTGAAAATCGGTGTAGAACGCGAGGCTGCGTTGCACGTAGGCGTTTTCGACGACGCGGGGCTTTACGGAAATCCTATCGAAAACGCGACCGTGAAAGTAGTCGAGGAAAA
>JAZDKN010000124.1:0-2632 GCA_043803065.1 Microcaldota archaeon | reverse complement strand
GCCCGCGGGCTTGCCCTTCAACAAGAAGAAAACGGCTACCGCTACAGCGGCAAAGAAAACGATTACGACGAGCGCAGTGCCGGCGTCATTCGACTGCGCGCTTCCGCCGTTCGGTTCAGGCATCGGCGTGGGCGTTGCCGTAGGCTGCGTTGAAGGCCTTGAAGTCGGCGCTGCAGTTGGAGCGGTTGAAGGCGATGGCTGCTCGGTTTCGGAAGGTTCTGCTGACGGCGAAGGCTTTACGGTGGGTGCGGTCGTCGCGAGGGGTGCTGCGCAGCAGCTAACGAACGGGATTCCGGCGTATTGTTTTCCGGACGCGTAAACGTAGAACGTCTCGAATTTTCCCGCTTGTTCAGGCGACTCGTAGAAAACGCTTCCGCCTTGAGCCGCGCTGCCCGACTTGAAGTGTTGCGCTACGACATAGAATTCGTTCGTTAGATAATCGTCGCGCAGCCTGAACGCGTCGGCGCGCTTCGTTCGCACGATCAAGCAGTCCGCAACGAAGCCGCTTCCGTCAACGAGTTGAAACGAACAGTTTTTTTCCACGCTTAGCGTGAACTCGTCGGTTTTGCCGCCCCCTTCCTCGGCGCACGAGTAACTCACGATTCCGCCTACGTACTTCGAGTACCACTTGTTTTCCCCGTACGGCAGAAACAACACGTCGCCCGGATTCAAGTAGTGCCTTTCCTCGTTCACGACGACGTCGAACGCGCTGCTGCCGTTCACGCCTTCCTGAAACAAGAAGCGCGCGCCCGGTTTTCCCGAAATCGTAACGGTAGACGGGCTTCCAGTATCAAACTTGTCGGAAAGCACTATCTTCTGCTGGTTAAACGAAACGCGCAGCACGTCCGCGCAATTCTCGAGCGGCAGCGCGGCTGAAGCGAATGACGCGAACACGGCAACGCAAACAGTACAAACAATCGCAATCGAAAACAAAAGCGGCGAACGCGGTTTACTCAATTCAATCACCTTCAGCGAATCAACGACTAAAAGATTATTTTGATTATTTTTCTTTCTCCCTCGTTATCTTCATTAAAGCCTCGATTATTAAAAACCCATGCGCTGCCCACGCGCTGCGCGCTTCGCTCGCTTGCCGCCGCCTTCGCGCTTCGCTCGCTCCCGCGCTTTCGAAAACGTTTTTAAACCACTTGCGACAAATACTTCCCTCTCGTTCTAAAACGAAGTAAACTCTGCGAACCTGCGAACGTCAAAACGAAAACGATTAATCGCGCTTTCGCGCTTTAATGCAAGTGATTCCAAAATGGCGATCAGACCAGCAAGAACGTGCCGTTCCCCTTACGGACAGCCTTGGGCCCGCACGTCCACCAAGCGCCCGCGCAAATCCTTCGTCAAAGGCGCGCCGAACTCGAAAGTCCGCCAATACCACATGGGTGTAGACAAGCGCTACGAAATCGAAGCGCGCTTCATCGCGCTGCAGCCCGTGCAGCTACGCGACGTTTCCTTAGAGTCAGCGCGCCAAGCGGCAAACAAATTCCTGGAGCAAAACCTAATCACGAATTACTATTTCCAAATCGTTCCTTACGCGCACCTGGTTTTGCGCGAGCACAGCGCGTTAGGCGTAGCAGGCGCCGACCGCATCTCTAAAGGCATGAAACTCGCTTTCGGCAAGCCGAAAGGCAGGATGGCCTGCCTCTGGAGCGGCAACGCCGTCTTCATCGCCCGCATAATGAAAAAAGATTTGCCGATTCTCCGCAAAGCGTTCAAGCGAGCGCGAATCAAACTAAGCGGCTCGTGGAAACTCACGCTCCGCGACATAACGCAAGACGCCGCCAACATTTCGCGCAAAGAACACGCCTTCAAAAAGAAAGACATCGAAAAGCCGAAGGAACCCGTTGCAGGCGAAGCGCCCGCGGCGGGATCCGCCCCAACAACCGCTGCAGGCAAGGAAGGCGAGGCCGCGGCGGCGGGCAAAGGCGAGGCGAAAGGCGGAGCCGCGACGAAAGCTGAAAGCGGCGGCAAAACAGAAAAGAAATGATTAAGGAATTCGCTTTCGCTTCTCTCCCTCTAATCCTTTTTTAACTTCAGCAAATCGCTTTTGGTTATTATTCCTACGATGCGCCCCCGGCGCTGAACGAGAACGGCGAGGTGGTGCGTGAGCAGCGAAGCAACGAGCGATTGAGGCGTGTTCTCGTCGATTAACGGAAACGGTTCGCCTATCACGACGTCCACGTCCTTCTTCTGCAAGTCTTCCACGCTCTTCCCTTTCGCGAGCCCCTCGACTTTCTCGAGCACGCTCCCCTCGCTCACGCTCCCGATGCAGTGCCCGCGCTCGTCGAAAACCGGCAGCTGCGAAATGCCTTTAGCGCGAATGAGGCGCACGGCTCTGCTGATTTTGTCGCGGCGCGACACGCTGACAACTCGTGGGTTCATGAGTTCCTTCGCTTTTTTCTCGGTGCGCGTTTCCAGCGCTTCCAGCGAGTCGAAAACGCGCTTTGCCAAGCCGTAAGCCGGATCGCTTTTTCCCTTCTCGAGCTTCGCAACGAAAGACTGGCTCACGCCCGAAATCTTCGCGAGCGCGCCTTGCGTGAGATTCAGCGCCTTGCGCCGCGCCTTCACTTCACTCGTTTCCGGAAGCACGCCGTCACCACCCGCCTATTCTATTTTAAATTCTTAT
>JAZDKN010000123.1:0-5844 GCA_043803065.1 Microcaldota archaeon | reverse complement strand
CGTCTCGCGAACTCCTCGCCAAAAACTATTATTATTCCGCGGCGAACGCGGCTTTCGTCGCGCGCGTCGCTGCCAACGCTTTCGCGGTGGCGAATTACTCCAAACAGAAATTCGCTGACGCGGTGCGCGAGCTCGCGGCGGAAACGAACGCGTCGTTCGAACAAAAAATCGATTCCCGGGGCTTGCGCGAATCGAATTGGGAAATGCTGGTTGGCGCGCGGTTGCGCTACGCTTGGGCTGCAGCGAAGGCTGCCGAGCTGGAAGAAACCGCGCCGCTCGCCTCGAAACCGCTGCCGTTCGTCGAGGATTACGCTAGCGCCATCGCGTGGCTCGAGGCGAGCCGAAGCATGGCTGTTGAAGCGGCTTCGACGGATGCAAGCGGAGTGGAGTTAAACGAGTTGAACGCACGAAGCGAAGCGAAGGCGCTGATAACGAAAGCCAACGCTTCCCTCGCTTCGTCGTACGATGCGGACGCGGAGTGGCACCTTGCCGTTGCGGAAGACTCGTTCTCGCAGGGAAGCTACGCTGCGGCGGCTTTCGACGCGTGTTTCGCGTTGGGTTTCTCGCAAGCGCGGGCTAAAGCGGAAAAAACTTTCGGCGAAGAAGATTTCGCCGCGCTTTTAGGAAATGCTTCCGCCCTGCCGAGCTTCAAGAGCATGTGGGCGCAGTTGTACTACGCGCACTCGCTTTACAACCTTGCTGAAGCGAACCGCACTAGTGATTTCGCTTACTCGCTGAATGCGCTCGAACTGCAGGAACTCGCGCGCTGCCTTGAAGGCGAAGCGGGGCGCCTGAAAACCGTCATGTCTTCTCCGTTGTCGCCCGATGGAAGCGCAGGCGGTTCCGCGAGCGTTTCGCCTTCAGCGAGCGCGAAAGGAACGGATTTGAGCATCGTTTATTCGTTCGAGCCGAGCGGCGACTCGACAAGGTTTTACTTTATCGTTGCTTTCGTCGTTCTCGTAATCCTCGTAATAACCTCGGTGTTGTTCGTTCGCGCGAGGCTGCGCGAGCGCGAGCCGCCGCTGACGGACGAAGAGCGGGCGCGGAAGCTCGACGACTTGTTGTTGCGCGGCAGAATCAGCGAATCGACTTACGAACGGCTGCGGGCGAAATATTCTGCTGCCAAGGCCGCGCTTAAACCGACTAAAAAAAGAAAGTGATTGCGCGGCTGAATTCAAGCGAGTCGCGCAAAGCGCGCGAGCCTTGCTTCAGCCTTGAGGAAGCCGAACGCGAGCGCTGAGCCTGCGAGCGCGGTAACGAGCTGCAAAATTCCCATCGCCGCGAGAAAGACTATTGGCAGCGCGCCCAGCGAGTAAAGCGCGCAAGCCGCGCCGAAAATCAACGCGACTTTCGCGGCGATGCCTGCGGCGTTGCCGAACGCGAAACCTTTTTTCTCGAGCACCGCGAAGCGTTTTACCGCGAAAACGAGCGCGGCATTGCCGAGCCAAATGAACGGAATCATTAAAGCGAGGTACGGCGTCCACGGACCGAAAACGAGTCCGCGCGATAACGCGCCGAGGCTAGGCAGCGTGACGAGCGGCAGCAACTCCCACCCGCGCAGTTTGAAGGCGCCTGCGACGAGCGCGGCGTTGACTATCGTGCCGACGACGAGTTGCGGTTCGCCTAATGCGAATGGCACGAGAAAGCAGAGCGAGCAGAGCAGAAGCAGATAGGTTTGCCTGTTGAGGAAGCCGACTGAGTTTTCAACCGCATCGTCGAGCGAGTTCACGGTTTCGCTAACGTAAGAGTAAATCCTCACTTCCACCACCTCGAGATTTCGCAAAAAATTCAGTCTTCCAATCAAGTTCGACGTTAGCCTTTGGGCTTGTAATTGTGAGAGGGTTCTTATTGAGGGAACGAAAGAATTTAAAGGTTTCAACGCGGTAACTAATCCCCTTATTTTTACGGGTATTGCGGTTAACAAAAAACGGTTTTGAAGGGTTGATGATTGCGCATGGGCAAAAAGCTTAGCGAAAACCTTAGCGAAAAAGCTTGCGCTGAAAGCGTCAGCAAGGCCGACCAACCGAAGGTGCTTGCGCTTTTGCGCGAAGCGCAGGAGCGCGACGGGTACGTCACGCACCAGGCGGTCGAACGGATTTCAAAACAAACGGGCTTCACTGAATCGGAAATCGACGGAGTCGCTTCTTTTTACGCGATGCTTTACCTGAAACCCGTGGGGCGCTTCATCGTGCGCGTCTGCGCTTCCCCATCGTGCGTCGTCAACGGCGGCGGCCGCGCGCTCGAGTGGGCGAGCGAGGTTTTGGGAGTGCGCGACGGCGAGACGACGAAAGACGGCGTGTTCACGCTTGAAGCCGTCAGCTGCTTCGGCAGGTGCGAAACCGCGCCGAATGTCATGGTGAACGAAGATAACTACGGCAGCATCGACTCAAAGGAAAAAACGCGTGAATTAATAGACAAATTAAGGCGCGAGGCAGTGGCGCGAGAGACGAAACAACGAGAAGCGAAAACGCTAGAGGCGAAAAAATCGTAATGCTTTCCACTCAAAACGTGCGGCAGATCCTCATCAAGACGAACGGCGAGAGCTTGCGCAAGGCGCGCTCGCTCGGCCCAGAGAAGACGATAGAACTCATCACGCGCAAAGGCTTGAAGGGCAGGGGCGGCGCGGGGAATTCGACTGGAACGAAATGGCTGGAAGTGCGCTCGCAGCCTGGCGGCGAAAAGTATTTCGTAGTCAACTGCGATGAAGGCGAACCCGGGACGTTCAAAGACCGGTTCATTCTCGAAAACAATTCCGAGACGCTTATCGAAGGAATCGAGATTGCGTGTTACGCGATTGGCGCGAGGAAAGCGTTCGTCTACGTCCGCGGCGAGTACGCGGCACTAGCGCGCGAATTCCGAAAAAAAATCGGCGAAGCGCCGCGCAGCGTGCCGATTGAGATCGTTATCGGCGCTGGAGCTTACGTTTGCGGCGAACAAACCGCGCTACTTAATTCCATCGAAGGACGACGCGGAACGCCGAGACTCAAACCGCCTTTCCCGGCGACTTACGGCTTGTGGGGAAAATCAACAGTCGTCAACAACGTTGAAACGGTTGCCAACGCCGCACTCGCTTTCCGCGACGACTGGCGCGGCGACCTTTATCTTTTTTCCGTTTCCGGGAACGTGCGCAAACCCGGAGTTTACGAACGCGCTCTCGGAACGCGGTTGGGCGAGCTCGTGCGCGACTGCGAGCCGAGCGAACCGCCTAAAGCGGTTTTCTTCGGCGCAGCAGGCGGGTGCTTGAAATACGATTCCGCGCTGCCCCTCGAGCCCGCGGCTGTTGCGGCGAAAGGCGTTGCCTTGGGCGCGGCTGCGGGTGGAAGCGCGGCTGCAGGCGGGAGCATTATGCTGGGTTCGTGTTCGCTAATCATAGTCGGCGAAAGCCAGAGCATTCCAATGGTGTGCTTGAGCATAGCGCGGTTTTTCGCGCACGAGAGTTGCGGAAGCTGCGCTCCCTGCCGCGAAATAACGGCGTTGCTCGCGAAGCGCATCGAGTGCTCGATCGGCGCGAGTGGTGCCGCTGGCGCTGCTCGCGGTTTTGATGCAAAATTTAATGAGTTCGTCGCGGAGTCTTCCGCGTTGTTGAACACCGCGTCCTTGTGCGGCTTGGGACAGTGCGCTACCGCATCGCTGTCTGCGGCGTTGAAGCAATTTCCTTCGGAATTCGAGAATCCGACGAAATCGCAATCTAAAACTAAATCTAAAACGAAAATTAAAAAACAAAAAACAAGCTGATTCGCGGAGTTGGTGTTTGCTTGGGTAAAGTTGATTTCAAGCTCGACGGAAAAAAAATGAGTGCGGAAGAAGGAGCGAACCTGCTCGAAGTCATTCGCGCGAGCGGAGTCGCGCTCCCAGGCATTTGCTACGAGGAAGGCAAGCCGCCCATCGGCAAATGCAGGATGTGCGTCGTCGAAATCGGGGGTGCGTACCGCACTGCTTGCACCGTTAAAATCGCCGCAGGACTCGAAGTCAAGACGGACTCGGCGGAACTCAAGAAAATGCGGGAGGCTTACGAAAAGCTTTTGGGGAAACCCGAGCTCGAACCGGAAATCAAAAAATTCGTTTGCGTTCCGAGTCAGGCGTGCGGAATACTCTCGCTCGACCGCAAGAAATGCATTTTGTGCGGCGCGTGCGTGCGCGCTTGCGACGAGCAGAACATTAATTCGCTTGCCATGGTTGGGCGCGGGAAGGAAGCGCGGGTTGAAACGGAGTTTGAGAAGCCGATTGATTTATCGCGCTGCGTGTTGTGCGGGAAATGCTCTCTTAAATGCCCCGTCGGCGCAATTAACGAGCGCGACGACACCAAGCGCGCGCTCGACGCGCTCGAGAAAGCGAAAGCTCAAGGGAAAACCTTAGTCGCGGAAACCGCTCCGTCGATTCGAGTCGCCGTCGGAGAAGAATTCGGTTTCGCGCCTGGAACGCGCGTTACCGGCAAAATGGTTGCAGCGCTGCGGCGCCTCGGCTTCGACTACGTTTTCGACACGGATTTCGGAGCGGATTTAACGATTATGGAGGAAGCGAGCGAACTCAAGACGCATTTGGGAAAGCGGCTCGTCGTCACTTCTTGCTGCCCGGGTTGGATTATTGTCGCCGAAAAATTTTATCCCGAGATTCTCCCGCTCCTGTCCACGTGCAAGAGCCCGCAAGCGATGAATGGCGCGATGATTAAATCTTATTGGGCGAAGAAGAAAGGAATCGACCCACAGAAAATCGTTGTCGTAAGCATTTTGCCTTGCGTGGCGAAAAAGTTCGAGGCGGACCGGCCCGAGCTCGCTAACGACGGGCTTCGAAACGTCGACATCGCGCTCACTACTCGCGAGTTCGCCGCGATGATAAAGCAAAAGAAAATCGATTTCGCTTCGCTTCCCGACGAGGATTTCGACGACGTTCTCGGAGTTTCGAGCGGCGGAGGAGCGATTTTCGGCGTCACTGGCGGTGTGACGGAAGCCGCGCTGCGAATGGCGTTTCCCGAGCACGCGGTCGAGTTCAAGGAAGTGCGCGGGCTGGAAGGAATCAAAGTCGCCGACATAAAAGACGAAAGCGGCGGCGTGAAAGCGCGAGTGGCGATTGCGAACGGCGTGGGAAACGCGCGAAAGCTCGTGGACGCGGTGCTCGCTGGAAAAGAAAAATTCGATTTCATTGAAATCATGGCGTGCGAAGGAGGGTGCGCCGGCGGAGGCGGGCAGCCGAGGCCTACGACGAAGAGCGTTATCGAAGCGCGCACGCGCGGCTTGTACGGCGAGGACGAAGGCAAGAAAGTGCGGCGCGCGCAAGACAATCCGGGCATAAAAGCGGTTTACCGCGATTTCCTCGGCGAACCGCTTTCCGAACAGTCGCGCAAGTATTTGCACACTCGCTTTCACTCGCGCGGCAAGAAGAAATGATGAGAAACGACGCCTTGCGTCGCCCAGCGTTTTCATTCCAGCGTCCAGCAAGCGCGCGTTACGGGCTGCAACCACCAGCTGCAAGCTGTGGGCTGCAAGTCGCAGGTCGCACGCCGCACGCGCGTGTTTTAAAGTTGGTTGTCGATAATAGTTGTTGAAATAGTGTTGTCAAGCGAAGTGTTTGTCGTATGGCTGAAGAATCGAAGGAACAATACGAGTTCAAAAAGAAAGTGAAAGCGCTGAAGGAGTTCAGCGGCCGAGGAACGGAGCTGATCAGCGTCTACGTTACGCCCGGCTACTCGCTCAACGAAATCGCTGCGAAGCTGCGCGACGAGCAAGGCCAGGCGAGCAACATCAAGAGCAAGAGCACGAGGCAGAACGTCGTGGACGCGCTCGAAAAAATCCTTCAGTACTTGAAGGGCTTCAAGGCTACGCCGGCCAACGGAATCGCGATTTTCTG
>JAZDKN010000122.1:0-7823 GCA_043803065.1 Microcaldota archaeon | reverse complement strand
CAATAGTTTTTTATATGTTTGATGTATTCATTTTAACGCTTTTGAGGGGGGGGTGGTTGTCGTGAGGATTCCGCTTTCGAACAGGCTGCGGCGGCGCGAGCACGCGGAGATAGCCGCGCTGCAGGATGAAGTGGTGGAAGCGCTCTACTCGCGTTTTCCCGAGTGCAACCTAGTTTTGCACGGCGGAACCGCGATTTGGAGGTGTTACGACGGCAACCGCTTCAGCGAAGACCTCGATTTTTACGGGGCGCGCGGCGCGCTCGCGAGCGGCTTCAAGGAAAAGTTTTTGGCTGTAATGGCTTCGCTGGGATTTACTGTCTCGAAGTTTAAGCAAACTGAGAACACTGTTTTCGCGAAAGTGTCGAGCGGCGGCGCGGAAATTCGCGTGGAAATAAGTTTTGGCGGCGAAGCTCGCGGCCCTCGCGGAGTTCACTCCGAAAAAAGCTCCGCGAGCGTTGTCGCAGGCGAATTCGAAAAAACCGACGGCGGGGCGTTGACTGTGCTGGTGCTTTCTCCCGCGGCGTTGTTGAAGGAGAAAATGGCTGCTTACTCGTCGCGGTTTTTCGTGCGCGATTTTTACGACGTTTACTTCCTGAGCCGTTTGGTTGACGACGCCGAAGCGCTTCGTTCGCTGAAAAGCTTTTTGGCGGGCGCGAAAAAGCCGGTTGACGAACGAAACCTTGAAACGCTCGTTTACAGCGGCGTCGCGCCTTCGTTCAAACAAATGACGGAAACGCTTTCCTCTCGGGCGGGCACGGCGAAAACGAGTGGAAAAGAGAGAAAAAACGCAGGCGAGGTAAAGTGAAGTACTCCGAGAAATTCATTGAACGCTTTCGAAAGCGAGCGACGTTCACCACCGGCGACGCGAAGCGCTTCCTGGTTTCGTTGGGAGCAAGCTGCGGTTACGCCAGCGTCTTTCTTTCGAACGCGGTCAAGCGCGGAACCGTCAAGCGTTTGGCGCACGGAGTCTACTCTTTCCAATCGGAACCGGATTCGAGTTTGGCGGAAGCGGCTTTCTCGCCTGCCTACCACGGCTTGCAGGACGCGCTGTCTATTCACGGTTTGTGGGAACAGGAAACGATTCCCGTGCTCGTTACGCCGAGGCGCGTAAAGCAAGGCGTGCGCTGCATCGCGGGAGGCAAAATCCTGGTGCGACGAATTGCACGCAAAATGTTTTTCGGTTTCGAAAGCGTGCGCGTGCACGGCGGCGAATCGTGGACGCGCGTTTCCGACGTCGAGAAAACGCTTATAGACTTCGTTTACTTCAAAGCGCCTTTGGGCGGCGAAGCGTTGACGGAAATCGCGGGCAGGTTGAACGAAAAAAAGTTGGGTGAATACTTGGCTAGGAGTCCGGCGTGGGTTGCGCGGCGCGTGCGCAAACTTTTGAGTCGGCGGAAGTAATTCAGCGATTCACTGTTTCAGCGCCGTTTCGTTTTTCAACGCCGCGACGCGCTGCGCGCGCCGTGCTACTTTTTCTTTTTGAAGCGTGCTAAGTAAACGAATACTCCGAGCGCGGCGAGCGCTATCACGATGGGATGCACGTCGGGGAATTGCGAAGGCGGTTGAGGCAAAACGCTGAAAGAACAAGACGAAGACAAGGAAACGACTTCTGGAAGCAGAGGCTCGTTGGGATAAGCCACTAAATCGACTGTGTAACGCCCTTTATCCGAAGTGCCGACAGTGAAAACGTTGTAGCCCAAAGGATCGCACGAATAAGGAGCTATGTCGAGAACTCTCGGGTTGCCGTCAGGCATAGTTAAATTGAATTGCCAATTGATGTCTGCAGGCAAGCAAGTAGGCGTGCCGTTGACGATGACGTAGCCTGTAACGTTCGCGGTGTTGCCGAGCACGAGGCTCGTCGGGCAAATCGCGCTCAAGAAAGAAACTTGCTGGGGAGCATAAGACGGTGTAGGAGTCGGAGTAGGAGTTGGAGTCGGCGTTGGAGTTGGTGGAATTACATCGAAAAACCCGGCACTGCTTTCTTGATAAGAAACAAGAATATTGTTGAATTCAAAGCTGCAATTGTATTGAACCGCGTAAGTGCCGATAGAAAGTGGTATTGATGTTGACGCATAAGTGTTTCCCGTGGTGTGCGGCAAAGAAACTTCTTCCCACGACGATGGTGCTTGCGCGCCAAGCTGTTGCGCGTAATACGCTTTGCAGGAAGTGCATTGTGACTCGATAACGTCTTCAGAGTCCACGGAACTGCCAGAAATCACGTCAGTAGCTATTGGCGTAGCAGTAGGATTTGGGTTGCTAACGACGCAAGAAACACTGAACGTTACAGGGCTGGTAACTCGGTCGCCGTCGAACGGGTTCATGCCACTTATGCTAACTCGCTCCTGCCGCGGGTTGTCGGTAACCAAAGCTTCAGCGGAAATATCGCCTTCGCCTCCAGGCAAGCTCATGCTCGCTTTTGGATGAAAAGGAGTTGGAGTCACGACTAGCGGATAATCACCACAAATTTTTTCAGCGTAGCCAGTGTACTGGTTAACCCAAGTTACGGGAACGCTTTGAGTCTGCTGGTTGTAATCGCAATCGAAATATATCGAGCGGGACGGTACGGGAGAAGGATTTAAAACATTGTAGACCGTCGCCCGCAACCTGCTTGAATCAGGGCCAACGATAGTGAAAGGAGTGGCAGTCAAAGTCATGAACGCGTTGCCTAAATAAGTCTTGAAATCGCGTACCGCGCTGCTCGCTTGCAGCGCGGGTTGCGGGATGTAACTGCAGTGTAGGTAGTAATAAAACCGGCCTAACGGCAGATTCAAAGACTGAAAGTTTAGAGTCGCCGTGTAGTGCGGCACACTCGGCTGCATAGGATTGTTAACAAACGCAAGCGGTAAAGCAACTTCAGTATATTGCTGAACGGGTTGGGTTTCGTGCCGGTAATACGCTCGGCAAGTACAGGAATCCAGAGGGCTTCCGCCGCTTATTTGAGGCGAAAGACAAATCGCGTCGAAGTTAACGGCAGAATGAGGAACGAGTCCTACTGGCGATAAAACTTCTACTTTTAGCTCGCGAGGCTTGTCGGTAACGCGAGCTTCATTATAAACGCCGTGAACAGGGTAAAAATAGTATCCCGACTGATAGTCTAAACCGACAATTTTCGGGATGTAAGTAACCGAGTTTGTTGGCGGTTCTACTGCGGGATAAAGGCAAGAGCGCGTAACAATGCGGGGCGCTGCAGAACTTACTGAAAACCACGTTGAAACGGGTTGATCGCCTAGACCGCAAGAAAAGTAAGCTTGGTAATTTCGAGGGTTATATAAATCACCCGGTAGGTATCTGAAGGTAGCGGTTAAAGTGGCTGGAAACGGTCCGTAACCCTCGGATGGTTCAACCGTAAAGTCCGGTTGCGGTATGACGTTAACAATCGGGTTTGGCACTGAACAAACCGCGTTTGGCGGATTTTGCGAGGAACACGTTTGGTCGCTGCCGTTTGCGGCGGTGTAAGTTACAAGCAAATTTTGATTGGTTGCAACCGCGCCGAGTGAACTCGTGGAAACATTAAACGAAACCACCCACGGAATTGGCGTGGGAGTCGGATAACCCGGATACGGAGTCGGGGAAGGACGTGGAGGAAAATTAATTGCATTGATACTGCAAGATACAGTACCCGCCTGCAATTTACACTCTGGCGGCAGGGTTGATGGGTTAACAACCACGTTTGCAGGAATGGTATCAGTGATTGCAATATGAGTAGCCGCAGTAAGTTGTAACAAGCTAACAATCTGATCGATTACCGCAGCCATATTGTCGTTAGTAGGAGTTGGTATCGAATAGTATCTGCCGTTTGTGACACTCGCAATCTCCTGTAAATCTGTATCTACACCTGAAACGCCCACGTGTATCACGTAAATTCTTTGTCCTGCGCTGCTAGCTAATTGTGCGGCAGCCATCATGTCATCGATATCGCCAGGATAATCAGTGTTTATACAATAATACGGATGGTAAGCGGGATTGTTGGTATCTGTTACTGGACATGTCGGCGCTTGGTCAGTAATCAAAAGCATGACTTTCAAATCTCTAGGATTTTGAGCATTACTTAACTGGAATGAAGCATTGCCTATAGCGGCTCCAGTGCGTTTGCCAGAAACAACAGCAGCAATATTTTGAATATTGTCTCGAATAGAACTGCCAGAACCAAAGTCGCTAGTCAAAGTGTTTTTAACCACCGCCAAGGGGGTAAAAGTAATAAGGCCAGCCCGATCATGAGCTGCAACAAGGTTGTTGAGAAGGGCAGTAGCCGCAACTTTAGCAGCTTCAATTCTAGCTATGCCGCCAGAACCCACTCCGCTGCCAATCATGCTGCCTGAAGTATCAATTAATATAAAAGCGTCTAAAGGCAATCGCGTAGAAAGAGGATCGCCAGCAGGGGTTAGTTTAATTGAAACGTTGATGGGCCAGTTTTGCACTACGAATCTCGGTTCAGCGGTTTTCGTAACCGTCAAGTAAGGGTCGACGGCGAACGCAAAGTTCGAAGCAATCAACAAGCACGATGCAAACAACGCCAAAACCAGTTTTGCTTCTTTTGCTTCACTTCTTTCATTTTTCATTGAAATCACGCTCAAACTATTCCAAACTACTAAACTGACTCTGAACAGCCCAAACTGCTAGACCAACTCTGCTTAAAACGAAAAAAAAACTATGAATTCAATACAGTACGAGCTAATTTAAATAGTTGGATTTTCGAAGTTTCCGAGTTTTTGGAAGTGTCGGGAGCGAATTAACTGGCGGCAGCGAGCGGACGCGGGAAACGCGGAAAAACGAGAAAAACAAGTTATAAAAACAACGCTTTCGTTGCAATTCATTGCAATTAGTTTTTACAAGTGGTTTTTTAAAAAGTAAAACGTTTTTGCTTTGTTCGCGGGGAGATTGCTTTTGGTTGACGCTAAAATCTCTGGTGCGGCTGTAGCGGGCGGCGGCGACGCCTTGCCTTTCGGGCCGTGGAAGATTCTTTATTCGGGCGTTTGGGCGGGACACAAGTCAAGCGTTTTCGTGAATCCCGAACGCGTGCTCGTCTTGCTCGTCAACGACGACGCGCCCGCAACGGGAGCGCTCGTGTTGTTGAAGAAAACGTTCGTTCTCGACGGCGACTCGCGCGAACTCGTCGCGTTCCTGAATTCGCAGAAACGCTCGTTCAGCGTAATCGAAAAAATCGGGCGCGCTGGACGAATCAAGTTCCTCGTCCTAGACGGCGAACCCACTTACGCGGCTAACGCCACGCGCGATTTCGCGGACATTCTACGCTCGCAATACCAGGCGTTGAACGGCGTAAGCAAATCGCTGCTCGAAGTAGCTGAATCGTACAAAACGGGCGTTACCGAACTCGCTAAAACGTCGTTCGATACCGCCGACATGCTGCTCGGCGACCCCTTGTTTTTGGCAGCAGCCAAGCCGGACGCCAAGAGCACGGGCGCAGTCGGCGTCGAAGCCGCTCGCGTGCCGACCACTGAAAAAAGCGGGGCCGCCGCTCGAGAGAAAAACGAGGAAAAACCGGAGCGGTTGGCTTTACTGGGATTGAATTCCAACAGGGAACCCCTAGAAATCGATTTGAATTCGTTCCAGCGTGCGACCGTCGTTTCAAAAGACGCGAAGCAATCAAACCACTTGCTTCAAACAATCGCGGAATCCGCGTTGTTGAACGGAGTCTCATGCCTCGTCTTCGCTTCAAGCGACGCGTTGCACGGACTCGGCGAAGCGGCTGAAAGCAGGGACGATTACGATTATTTCCGAATGAACGGCGACTCCCACGGTTTCCCGTTAAACGAATTCTCGCTGAACACGCTGAAAATCGATTTGAGCAATATCACTGCGGACGATTTCGTTGACGCGCTCGGGTTGCGCGACGCAGAATTCGCTGAAGCGATTCGCGCCGCGTTCGACGCCGGCGGAGGCAAAGCCCACGACTTGATTGCGCTCACGCAAGCGCTAGAAAAAACGGATGTCGCATTGTTTCCGCCTTCTGCGCGCGAAAAAGCGGTGCGCGTTATGCGGTGCCTGGAACGCGAATTCCCCCACTCTTTCGGCGAAAACAAGCCTCCCTTGTTCGAGAACGCGCTTGCAGCCGCGCGAAACAAGAATCTGGCGGGAGTATTGTGGCTCGACGCTTCGGACGCGCCGCCCATACTCAAACAACTGCACTACTGCAGCGCGGCGGCGTTGGCGGCACGCGTTTTCTCTGCGAGCGCGGGAAGCGTTGGTTTCTTGTTCATTTGCGACGAAGACGCCAGCCAAATAGGGGAGGCTGCGAGGCGCGCGTTGGGGCGCGCGAGCGCGGCGGGCGTTGGATTCTGCGTGCGCTCGGAGTATTCCAGCGAAGCCAGCGGCATTCACGCTACGCTCTGCTTCGAAATCCTTGGCGGAGACGCGTTCGCCTTGCGCGAGGGCGCGAAAACGAAATTCTCGGTTCGCCCAACGTATTCGCGCAGCATTGACAAGGCAACGCGCATGGCGGGCAAGCCAGGGTTCTTCGCTTTGCCTGCGAAACTCGAGCAGTTCGCGCCGCAACTCGAACAAAAAGACGCGCCGAAACAAAAACAGGGGCAAACGGAAAAAAATAGCGCGGTCACGAAGTTTTTGAGCGGATTTCGCTCAGGCGGAAAAGCGGGCGGCAAACCAAGTGAAACCAAACTAAGCGAAGCGAAGCCGGCGGCGCAAGCTCAAGCGGAAAACGAAACGAAGAAAACCGAGAAAACCGTCGAGGAAGAAGAATTCATTCCTTGAAAACATTTCTTGAAAAAAAGTTTTTTCACTTAATTCGCTCAACGCCTTAAAACCGAAAAAATATCACTTAAATATCGTGGTGGGGCAAGCAAGTGTTCGACCGAAAGCGCAGCGGCAAAAACGGCAACGGCGTCACCGCTGCCGTTCGAGCCAAGCACTCCAAGCAGTTCAACCGCTACCGCAGCTCGTTCGTCCTCCTCGTCTCGTCCAGCCACGAGCGCCTCGGGCAACGCTTGAAGAACGAACTCGCGCGCCGCCGCGCTGAATTCGAGGCGCCCGAAATCGAGCGCTCGGTTTTCGCGGACGGGGAAAACTATTTGCGCGCCGACTGCGGCGAGCGCGGCGAACGCGGTTTCAACGGGAAAACCGTTTACGTTTTGGGCAGCGTTCATTCCCAGTCGAGCGAACAAAAAAACTATCTCCTGGAAATGCTTTTGCTTCTCAGCGCCGCGAAAGCGAACGGCGCGAGCCGAGTGTGCGCGCTTCTTCCGTTCTACGCTTACGGAAGGCAGGAGCGAGTGAACAAGCCGGGCGAGGCGTTGAGCGCGCTCGCAGTGCGCGACGCGTTGCTCGCCGCGGGAGCCGACGAAATCGTTGCGGTCGACGTGCACGCGCCGCACGCGATTCACGGCGTGCGCAACCTTTTGCCAACGTGGCTTTTCGCGGAACGGGCGCGCGAATTGCTCGGGCTCAAAGCACTTCTTCCCGGAAAAGTCGCGGTTTTCGCTCCAGACAAGGGTTCTTACGACCGCGCCGTCGCGCTCGCGAAACTGCTCAAATCAAGGCGGGGTCCGGCGCGAGTCGCTTGGGCTGAAAAGCAGCGTCCCGAGCACGACAAGTCGTTCATCGCGGCTTTTCACGGTGACGTGGAGGGCTTCGACGTCGTAACTTGGGATGATATCGCCAGCACGCTCGGCACTCTATCGCACGGCGTTAAACACCTCAAAGAGCTGGGCGCGAAGCGCGTTTTCGTTTTCGCTACTCACGGAGTGCTCGTAGGCAAGGCGTGGCGCAGGCTCGGCGAGTCGCGGCTTGAAAAATTCATAATCAGCGATTCGATTCCGCTCGAGCACCGCGCGCTCTCGCTCGATGAT
>JAZDKN010000121.1:0-8823 GCA_043803065.1 Microcaldota archaeon | reverse complement strand
GAACCTCGAAAAACATTTTTTCAAACGCCTTGAGAGCGCCTAAAGCGATAGTTCAAAATAACGAGACAAAAAAACGAAAAAACGAAAAACCAAAAAATCGTGGAATAATCAGGAAATTGCTTTCTCGAAGTCCTTAACCTGCTTTCGCGCCGCCTCGAGCGCAACGATCAAACTCTTTTTCGCGTCGTCGCCCTTCACGCGCAGCACGGGATTCGCCGTCAACGGGTGGTCGTAGTCGGCAGCGGCGAAAGAAACGTTCTTGTCCTCGAGCAGCCGCGCGACGAGCCAGTTCGCGAAACCCAAATCCATTCCGTCGAGAGAAACAACGCACTCGTTCTTCTTCGAAACCAAGATTTTCATGAAATAACCCTCCTAAACCCATTCAATAACTCATTCAACAAATGCCCGACCAAAAAATTTCAAAACTTTATTCAAACTTCAAACTCGCTTCAGTTGGCGGGATAGTAGCTGCCGATGTTCTTCCTCCTGCCGCCAAGTGGCCCACCCGAACCCCGCGAATCACGCCTGCCGCCGCCTCGCTCACCGTGCCCACCGCCGAAATCGCGCCGAGGCGGCCCCCTGTCGCGACCTTCGCGGCGGTCACCGCCGCGCTCGCGCCCACCGCCGAAAGAACGGCGGTCGCGCTCGCCTCCTCGAGAGTCGCGGCCGAAATCACGCCTGCGTCCGTCGCCACGCTCGCTACGCTCGCCGCGCCCACCGCCAAAATCGCGCCGAGGTCCTCCCTCTCGGCCGCGCATGTCGCGCGGCGGCGAAGGCGAAGGCTCGACGAAAAGCGCGGGCTGCGCGCCCGGCGCGAGAGTCTTGCGTTCCTCGCCTGACTCGCAAGCCTTGCAGTAGAATCCGCGCGCAGTGAAAAGCATTTCGCGCCTGCAATTCGAACAGAAAGCGCGTAAAACGCCTAAATCGTTTTCGATTACCGTTAAATAAATTCCGAGGGGCGTGATTTCCTTGATGCGCGCGATGAGCACGTCGCCGATTCCGAGGTGGCCCCTGAAGCTTTCCACGTAACCCCTGCGGATTTCGGAAATGCGCAAAAAAGCGGAATCGCTGTTCGGCGCTATTCCCGGCGCGGCGGGCTTCATGCGCGTCAACGCGACCGTATCGTACAAATCTTCAATGCGCGCGTAAACCAAGTCGCCAGCCTTGAGCGCGCGCTTGGCGTGCGGAGACGCGACGGAAACGTTGCGCTGCGCGTCGCTCGAACGCTCGCGCCCGACGACGCTCGAAAAAACCTTTCCTTCACTGTCCTCGAAAGCGTGTCCTGCCGGCGAGTACTCTTCGCTGTAGCACAGGAAATCTCCGGGAACCACTAAACGCTCTTTCAAACAATTCCACCTTTTGCGTAGAACTAAAACAAAAGCCACTGAAAGCCAAAGAAAACTCTAAAGCGAAACGAGAAGCCGAACCGAAAAAGAAAAAAAGCGTCAAGCGCGCTGAGAGCGCAGACCGCTTCACTGTTTTTCTTCGGTTTCGACTTCGTTTTCCGCGCGCAGAGCCTGAAGGCTCTTCATCAAGTCGTCGCTCATGTCAACCGGTTTTTTAAGCGCAGCAGGCGCCTTCGCCGGCGGCGCGGCAGCGACTTTCTCGGCGTGCTGTTCGATTTGCGCTACGCGTTTTTCAGCCTGCTTGAGCACGGGGTGCGTTTCCCCGTGTTGTCCCTTCAACTCTCCGATTATCGAGTCCATCTCGTTCGAGATGTGCAGGACGATAGACTTGAAGACCGCGCTGCTAGCGTTGCCAGCTCCGCTTTCGCTTGATTCCATCGAGTCCTTCAGTATGCTTACCAGTTCGCTCAACCCCATCAGCCGACCTTCGACGTAAGCCTCTTGGGGAGTGAGTTTTTCTATTTCAGCCATGAAACACAATAATTGCGCGCGGGCTTTTAAATACCTTATTATAATGCCTTTCACATAATTTGCAAAAGAAGTGAATCAAAAAATGGTTTTGGAAACCATTGTTTCGCCGCGCTACGCGCGGGAAAACAGTTGGACTATCGCGGCGCTCGGCGCGGTCTTCGTTTCGCTCGCCGTGGGAATCGTGCACTGGTTCGGGCTCGGACCGCAGTCGAGCCTGCTCATGATGGTTTTCGTCATTATTCCTGCCGTTCCTTTTCTCACGGACCTAATCCAATTCCAGGAAGCGGAGACGAAGAAGCTCGCGAACCGCCGTTTTCTCGGCAGCCGCACTCTCGCGCGTCACGCGCCCATGATAGCGGTTCTGTTCTCTTTCTTCGTGGGACTCACGGCCGCATTCACGATTTGGTACGCTGTTCTCCCCGAAGCCACGAATTCGCTTCTCTTCGACACGCAGGTGAGGGAGCTCGCCGCAGTCCGCGGAAGTTTTTCTGGATACGCCGTCGAAGCGCAAATGCTTTACGCGTTCGAAACCATTTTCCTGCACAACCTGGAAGTTCTGATGCTCATCCTCGGCTTTTCACTGCTTTACGGCGCGGGAGCGATTTTCGTGCTCATCTGGAACGCTAGCATCATCGGCGTTTTCCTCGGAAAAATCGCTAGAAGCGGCAACATAGGCATTGGCATCGCAGGCATAGTGCCGCACGGAGTGTTTGAACTATTAGCGTACACGACTGCCGCGCTCGCGGGCGGAATCTTGAGCCGCGTGATAGTGCTGCGCCGGCTGCAGGCGATCGAGGAGCACCAGACGATTTACGACGTGGCGAAGCTAGCAGGTTGGGCTATAGTGTTTCTCGCTCTCGGCGCTTTCATTGAAAGCACCGGCGTAATCCAGTGAAGCAAAAAAGCGGAACGCACGAATTTCGTTGCGGCTAAGCTTGCTTGCCACGTGGCGCGAGAGCGTATGAAATATCTAAATTGTCCAAGTCGCCTAAAACAAGGCTGCCTACACGCGCAGTCGGATGGTAGCGCACGAAAAAACACTTTTCGAAAGCTACTTGCGGAGCGCCTTCAACCACGTGCTTGTTCACGCTCAAAAGCTTTTCGTCGTGCAACGATTGGAGTTTTTGAACAAACGCGGCCAGTTGTTTTTGCAGCGCTTCGCCGTTGCGCAGTTTGCTGAAATTAAAGTCGTGCGCTTCCGCGACTTTGCGTCTCACGCTCAAATCTTCAGTGACAAGCGTGGGAAAATCGCGGTCCAAATCGCCGATAACGTGGTGAAACGGAACGGGAAAACCTTGAGAACGCAAGAACGCCGCCGACGCTTCAAGCGCTGAATAATGCGCTGCGCTATTCCAAATTTTAATGTGACCGGGATGACGGTTATCTTCTAAAAACGAGAGTTTCAAAGCCAGATTCGTGCTCGCTTTGCCGGCTTTGCCGAGATTGACGCGGCCAATCGGAATCACTACTTGTCCAGTCCCGAATTTAGCGTCGACCTTGAGCGAAAGAAAGTACTCGAAAGGAGAAAGCGGTCCTTGAAGCAGTTGTTCGTTAACCGATAGTTTCAGAAAGCGGCGCCTGCCAGGCAAGCGAGGCGCCCGCAGCCTGCGAAACGCTTTTTCAGCCTGTCGCCTACAAACAGCGAGTTCCCGCTCCGTTAAAGCGCGTTTAATGAACGACATTCAGACGACACCCTGGTAGAATATGCGCGGCAGAATTAATAAGCTTTGAAAAAGGTTTTGAAAATAGACGTTGGAAAAACGCAGAAAAAAAAGAAAAAATAAAAAAATAAAAGAAAAAAAGTAAAAGAGAGAAACTCGCTTAAATGAGCTTCTCAAGGTCAGATTCCTTCTTCTTCGCGAGCTTCGCAACGCTGTCCTTCGCTCCAAGCCCAATCGCAATCGCCGCGCCTATCGAAAACGCGAAAACGACTCCGCCGACTATGAGGATGAACGCGGTTTTGAGGATATCAACGTCCGCGTTAGGCAGAATCAAAGGCAGAGCCATGACGAGCGCAGTGTAAATGACGAACACCTCGAACGCCATTCCAAGCGAGCGCGCGAAAGGCGCCTTGCTCTCCTTGATGCGGTCCGTGACGTAGTCGCCCGCCAGCAGCGCGAGCACGAGAATCGTCGCGCCCTGCAACAGCAACGGCACGTAGCTCACGAACCACGTCACCAACTCGAGCAGGAAACCCAGCCGCGCCACGTCAGCCGCGATTCCCAAGAATATGGCTATCGTGACGAGCTTCAGGAACGTGTCTAGTACGCCCGTGACCGTAAAGCCCAAAAGCGCTGTATCCATGCCCTTCTTCTTAATCCATTTTTCAAGCCCCACGCTTTCGAGGAACTTGTTCATGAAGTAGCACAAGAATTTCGCTACAATCCAGCCTATCGCCAGAAAAAGCAATACCACGATGAAGTCCGCGAGACCTGAAACAAAGTTTTCACCGATTTTCGCGAACGCGTCTGCCAGTCTTTGCTGGATTACTTCTAAAGCCATTCCAAACCACCCCTAAAAATTTTTGTTTTTTTCTCTAGTTCGCCCTACTCTTTTTTACTTTTTTAGTTTACCTTTCTCGTTTTACTTTTTAGGTTATTTTTAGGCGCGCGCAAAAAAATCAAGGGTCGCCTCTCGACGCATTACGCGCGAGGCATTTAAAAACCTTTATAAACGCGGCAAAAGTCGGTTTTGAGAAAAAAGCGCTCGCCCCTAAAAACCGCGAAAACCGCTGCCGAAAAAAACAAGGTTTATTAACTCTGTTCGACAAAATAATGAGTCCTGCCTGATTCTCGGTTTTCCGGAAAAACCTGAAGAACTAAAAGGATTGATTGAAAGAAAGATTGATTGCAGGATTTATCAGCGGGCTTTTGATGCAAGCGTTGCAAGGAAGAAAAGCGTTTCGCAAGCAAAAAAGTGTTTTCTCAAGCAAAGGTGTTTACGCCGAATGGTTCAGTACCACAAGCCCGTAAAAAAGAAGAACAGCGGCAGCGGCGGCAAAAAACGCGCGCTGCGCGACAAGCGCCGAGCCCACTTGGGCGGCTTCTTCGCGCGAACGAAATACGAAGCACCGAAAAGCGCTGAAGGCGCCGAAACGAAGGAAGCGCGCAAGGAATTCCGCGTTCGAGGCGGAGGACGCAAAGTCGCTGCTGAACGCATTTTTTACGCGAACCTGGCTACGCCCGGAAGCGCGGCGGGCGGCTCGTCGGGAGGCGTAAAGAAAACGCGCGTCTTGAACGTCGTGGAAACTCCCGCTAGCAGGCACTACGCGCGCGAAAACGTCGTCGTAAAAGGCGCGATAATACTCACTGAAGCAGGAAAGGCGCGTGTTACGAGCAGGCCGGGACAACACGGCGTAATCAATGCGGTGCTCCTCAAGGAAGAAAAAGAAAGGGAAACGGAAAAAGAAACGGTAAAAGAAAAACCCGCGGCTGCAGCGGTAGCGGCATCCGAAAAAAGCGCTGCAAGCAAAACCGCTTGAAGCGATTCGCGCTCGCAAAAGCGCAAATCGCAATGCGCAATCGCATTATAATCGTTTTGGTGGAAAAGAATGGAGTTCGTCGTACTCGGCACAACGCCTCACGGAACGTACTTGCTTGAAGCAAGCGGCGAGCACCAACCAATATCCAAGCCTACCGCCGCGTTCTTGGGAAAAGAAAAAGTCGGAACGATTTCGGAAACAATCGCGAGCATTTCGCGGCCTTACTATTTACTCAAGCCGAGTCCCGGTACCGAGCCGCGCAAAATCGTCGGCAAGAAAATCACGACGAAAAACGCTAAAAACGCGAAAACGCAGTAAATGAAAATTGAATAAAGCTAGACGCTGAATCTGAATGCGTAAGCAAGCGAGAGTTGGTTTTTTCTTGAAAGCAACTGGAATGGGAAGCGGTTGCCCTGAATGCAAGAGCCGCTCGCTCAAGCGCGACCACGAGCGCGGCGAGATAGTGTGCCAAAAATGCGGGCTCGTAATCGAGGAAAATTTGGTGCAGGAAGGACCGGAGTGGCGCGCTTTCGACGCCGAACAACGAGCGAGCCGCGCGCGCACAGGCGCCCCGCTAAAATACATGTCGCCGAACAAAGGCATCGTAACTGAAATCGACCAGTACAACCGCGACGTGCGCGGAGGCAAAATCGCTCCCTCGCAGCAAGCGCAATTGTACCGAATGCGCAAGTGGCACAAGCGCGCGAGCATCTCGAACTCAATCGAACGCAACCTCGCCATAGCGCTGACGGAATTAAACCGCGTCGCCTCGCACTTGGGTTTGCCCGAGCAGATTCGCGAGCAAAGCGCGTTGCTTTACCGCAAGTGCGTCGAGAAAGGACTCATCCGCGGACGCCAAATCGAGAGCGTAGTCAGCGCGGTCATTTACGCGACTTGCCGCCAAGCGGGCATTCCGCGCACTCTCGACGAAATCACTAACGTAGCCGAAATCCCGAAAAAAGAAATCGGGCGCACTTACCGCTTAATCACTCAAGAACTCGGACTCAAGATTCCGTTGACGAGCCCGCAGTTTTACGTCACACGATTCGTTACCGCGCTGCGGTTGAGCGGGGAAACGCAGAAGAAAGCACAGGAAATCTTAGACCGAGCGATGGAGAAGGGACTCGTGAGCGGCCGCGGGCCGATGGGCGTAGCCGCAGCGGCCGTCTACATCGCCAGCGTTTTGACGGGTGAGCGGCGCACGCAAAAGGAAGTCGCAGACGTTGCGGGAGTGACGGAAGTCACGATTCGCAATCGCTACCGCGAACTAAAGAAAGCGTTGACGCTGAAAGTCAGTATCTGATTTTTTTAATTCAAAAAACAAACACCGGAAGCAGGGTAGCGCAAGCACTAAAAACAAGAAGCGCGTAACACTTTTTTCGAGGTGGGTTGAAATGGAGGAAATAGGCAGCGTGGGCGGCGGCAGCGGCGCTGGCGCGGCGACGGAAAAAGCGAAGTACACGAATCGTTTCGCGATTTACAAGGCGCGGCGCGCGGGAGGAGGCGCCGCGCTCCGCTTCGATTTTAATCCCTCGCGCGAAGCGGTTTTCGCGGAATTCGCGCCCCAGCGGGGCGGCGCGGAACGCGAGTTCGATTGGGAGAACAAGATGGTTTTCAAGCTCGGCGTGAGCGACATAGGCAAAATCCTCGTCGCGCTCGAAGGCAAAACGAATTCGCTCGACTTGTACCATGACCCGACGAAAAGCGCTGGAGGAGCGGCAAGCGCGGGAGGAGCGCGCAACGCCGCGCTCGCTGTAACGCGAACCGAACGCGGATTTCTCTTCAAGCTCAGCCAGCAGGCCGCGGACGGCGGAGTGCGCGCGCTAAGCGTAAACGTGAGCGAGGACGAGGCTGCGCTGCTGCGCATTCTTTTGGCGCGCGCTGTAGAACACGTGTTCGCCTGGTAAAACAAGCGCACTGAAAGCACGGAAAGCGATTAGGATTAACAAAAAGCCGCCCCCCTAAAGTTAGCTGCTTGCTTGAGGGGCGCGCTGCTTACTCTTGGGGCGCGCGCATCTTGCGCGCGAAAAAGTAGACGACCGCCCCAACCATCGCCATTGCCGCAACTAGTCCGGGAACAGTCCAGTCGACGCCGGCTTGCGCTGCCGCCGGTTTAGGCGTGGGACCAGCGCTGCCGACTGATTGCGCGACGACTTTCGGCGTCTCGAACTCTTGCAGCGCTTCCTTCGAAAGCTTTTTCTCCACGGTGTAGGAAACATTCTGGTTTTCGCCCGGCTCGATTTCGTCGAACAACCATTCCACGACGACGCTTCCCTTCACCACGCGCAACGGCGTTTTAGAGTAATTCATGACGTCCTCCGGCAGAAGCGCGACGTTCGAAGGAATTTTTTCTTTCAGCACAACGCCGTAAACGGGCTGGGTGCCGTTATGGAAAACGTTGAGGGTAATCGTGCTGTAGTAACTCGTTTGCAAGCGTCCTTCAGCGTCGGCCGTAGAAACGTTGTAGACGCGGAGTTCGCGCCAATAAACGAGTCCCGGCGTTTCCTCGCACTCTAACGGTGTTAACTCGCGAGTGAATTCCTCGGTTTTCGTTTCAAGCACGCGCGTGCCCGCAGACGCGATCGCGCTAGGCGAAAACGCGGTAGCGGTCGGCGCGCCGGCAGCTCCGCCTTGCAGCGGCTGCAGTGCTTGCAGCATTTGAGGAACCGCTTGCGGGCTCGCGTCCAAAACGTAGGAAAACAAAGCGAGCAGCAAAACCGCCAGCGACAAAAAAAGTTTGGGCAATTGCTTAAACAACGCGGCGCGAGGCTTTTTCGACTGCAGCGCGTGCAAAACGAGGAGCGCGAAAGCGCCTGCGCCGACCGCCAGCAAAGCTAAAGCGATTACGGAAAACAAAGTCAAAGCCAGCACAACCAATCACCGCGTGTGCGTTGAAAGCGAGAAACGCGAAACGCAAAAAGCGTTAGTGTGAACGGGAATAAAAAAGAAACGGTAGGCGCTGCTAGGAAGGCAATCGATTAAACTCCTCAGTGTTTTCTGAAGCGTTCGACTGCCGCAGTCAGCAATGCTAAGGCGAACGCGACTCCAGCCGCGTAAAACAGCGAGTAATCCACTTGCGCTGCAGCGGAAGCCGCGAAGCTGTCCGCCTGCACTAAAGGCGCGCTTAAGCGGGCGATTTCGCTTTCGCTGAGGCGTCTCGAAACGTAGTAGGAAAACGTTTTCGAATCGCCAGGCGCGAGGCTTGAAATAACCCATTCCGCTCCGCCTGCAACGAGATTCGGCGTAACCGCGAATTCCACGTCCTTCAAATCCACGACGCGCGAAAGGCCTTCGTTCACTGAAACCCCGAACGCGGTTTCGTTGCCCACGTTCGAAACAATCAAGTCCACTCGCGTGCGAACTCCGTCCGGCGTTTCTATCAACCGGATCACGCGTTTTACAATTATTTTCGTGCCGACGCCGGCAACGCACGAGCTCGTGTTTGAAGCGCTCAAGTTGCTGACG
>JAZDKN010000120.1:0-4407 GCA_043803065.1 Microcaldota archaeon | reverse complement strand
TATTTCCTGGCACGCGCAAATCTCTTTCGGCAAACCGCACTTAGCGCAAATTTCAGCCAAGCCAGGGAACCTCAGAATACGTTTTACGTTTTTCTTTTAACCGCTGATTTCGTTGAATTCTCAAACTTTGACGCCGCGCTTGCTTAAAAGCGTTTTTATGCGCGCCCGCAACTTACGCATTTCTCGGTATTTCCCGGGATTCGCTGGCTTGCCGCTCGACTTGCGAGTGCGCAGCTCCGCAAGCAGTTCGTCTTCGACTTCACCCAGCTTTTTCTGTAGTTCCGCGACAGGCATCGCGCGCAACTCGCTTTTCCTAACCAAAGCCATGAACAAAATACACCTTTTGAACTCACGCCAAAAACTCACGCCAAACTCATTCGGGTTTCGCCGCGCCTTCACTTTCGCCCGCGGCAGATTCTTTTCCTTCCTTCTTTTTCTTCCTCTGCTTTTTCTCCTCGTCCTTTTCTTCGACGGCTTTCGCCGCGCTCGCTTCAGCCGCGGCTTCCTTCGCTTCCTCGACTGCACCAAGCGCCTTCTCGACTACCGCGTTATCCGCCTTCGCTTCCTCGCTCAAGCCCTCGCCTTCGCCTGTCGTAGCAAGCGCGGCGGCTGCTTCCGCAGGCGTTTCCGGAATCTTTATCGCGCTCACTTGGTCAGCGAAGACCGTGCCGGGCGGAACGATTTTAACTGTAATGCCGATTGCGCCTGCTTTGAGATACGTCGTATAATGCCCTACGTTAACGAGCTTCATCGCCTCGCCGCTCTTCTTTAGATAGCCGTCCCGCACAGTAAGCGCCTTCGCTTTCGCGCCCTTGCCAACTACTTTTCCAGCAACGCGTATTTCAGCACCGAGTGCGCCCGCATTCATGACGTCGCGCAACGCGATGCGCATTATGGGTTTTATTCTCGGCTTGAGCTCGATTTGTTTTCCCACGCGTTCGGCGACGAGCCGAGCGTCGAGGTCGGGTTTTTCTACTTCCACGACTTCGATTTGCGGGTTTTCGATTTCGAAGCGCGCCTGCAAGTCGTCGCACAAGTCCTTAATCGCTTTTCCTCGCTTTCCGACGACGATTCCCGGCCTGCGCACGAAAATGCTTATGCGCGTCGCAATCGGCGTCTTCTGGATTTCGACTTTCGAAACGCCCGCGCGCTCGAGTTCCTTCTCCAAAAACATTTTGACGGCGAGATCCGCAAGCGCGGTTTTAATGAATTTTTTTTCTACAGCCAAACGAACTCCTCCCAACAAAACAATCAACAAAACCAACAATCACTCAGTAATCAAAATCACGTTTTTTGAGCGTTGACGCTGTCGGCAGCCTCGCTCTTCTTCGGCTCCGTTAACTCGGTTTTTTCAACGGGCTTCTCGGGCCGCTTGCCTTGATTTTCCTTCCCCGCTTCCTTTTCCGTTTCATTTACCTTTCCCTTTTCCGGTTCCTTTCTCTTTTCCTTCTCCGGCTCCGTTCTTTTTTCCGTTGCTTTTTCCGTCTTCTTTTTCTCCTTGAACGCGCGCTCCTCGACCGAGATTTCCGCGCGAGCGGTCTCGTAATTCGCCCAAACCGCGCGCTTTCCGTAACCGAGCGTGACGCTGCTCGCCCAGAATTTGCGATAGCGCGGGAACGAGTTTTGTTTGAACGCAGCCGCTTGCTTGACGAACAAGCGCTTTTCGTCTAGTCCCTTGTGCGTAGCGTTCGCCACCGCGTTCCTCAAAAGCGCTTTCACGAGCGTGCACTCCTTCTTCGGGTAACGGCCTTTCTGCCCGCCCAAGCTCGAGCGGTGGCCCATCCCCTTGTTGAATTTCCTGTAAGGAATCGCCTTGCGAAGGGCAATCGCGTCGTCCAGAATCTTGTTCGCTTCGGCAACGCGCTTGCCTTTAATCGCGCCGAGCACTTGCGTCAAATCCTTGTAAGACGCGTCCACGTCGTGAAACTGCGCGAGCGCGCTTTTCTTCGCCGCGTCGCCCGACAGTTTGAAAGAATACTTGTATATGCTCATTTAGTCCACTCGGTTTGTTTCCATTTTTTGCGCTTCATTTTTTGTTTTCATTTTTTATTTGAGGTCCACCGCAGTGCTTCCGCGCGTTGCACCGATTCCGGGTCCTCCGTGCTTCACCATCTTCGTCGTAATAGCGTATTCGCCGAGCCTGTGCCCCATCATTTCCGGAATAATGTTTATGTCGATGAACGTTTTACCGTCGTAAACCTGGATGCGCGAACCCACCATTTCCGGCAGTATCACCATTTCGCGGAAGTGCGTGCGCAACGGCTTCGCCGGCTTGCTTTCTTTAACCTCTTTTTTTTGCGCCGTCGCTTGCGAACCTTGCACTACGCCCTGCGCGGTCCCTGGTACCGTTACTTGCGCTGTTACTTGCGCCGCTGCTCCTAGCGCTGCTCCTGGAGCCGCAACGTGAGCTGCGCGGAGCTTTTCCTTCGCCTTGTGCTTCCTGAATTTTTCCAGGAATTTTCGCGCCTGGTAGTTCATGCGTTTCAGCATGCGGCGCTGTTTACACGGAATGAGCTTGATGAACTCGTCGAGAGGCAACGCCTGCACTTCTTCGAGAGTCTTGCCATAAAAACTGAATTTCTTAGCCAACGCGATTCACCCTTGATTGCAGCTTCACTTGCGTCTTCACTCGCATCTTCGCTTTTCTTCACTTTTTCGCTTTTTTGCTTCACTTCTTCGATTTATGCGCTCCCTCTGATTTCGATTCGCTCAACTGCGTTTTCCCGCGCCTTCTGCCGGTTCGGCGCGCGGCTACGAGACCTACCTTTGCTCCAGGCGGCGTTCCCCGCGCCACGGTTTTCGGCGAGCCGAAGCTTTTGCCTCCGTAAGGATGGTCGTAAGCGCTCATCGCGGTTCCGCGCACGCGCGGGTAATAACGGTTCTTCGCGTGCATCGCGTGAAAATGGTGGCCCGCATTCATGAACGGTTTTTCCGTCCTCCCGCCCCCGCAAGGTAAGCCGATTGTCGCGAGACAACGCGGGTCTAGAACGATGACTTTCTTGGAAGGCAACTGCAAGCTCACGCGCCCCGAATCTTCGTCCGTGCCGACGACGAAAGCGCACACTCCGCTCGAGCGCATCAAGCGCCCGCCGTCTCCCGGACGCGCTTCAACGTTGAATACGGGCGTTCCTTCAGGCAAACCGCCTAACTCTATGATATTGCCTGCAGCGAGCGAATCGCCGCGCAGCGCGACTTCCTTGCCTAAAAGCATTCCTTCGAATGCAACCGCGTAAAAGCGTTTTCCTTCGTCGGAAAGCATTTCAGCGAGAAGCGGCGCACGGCTCGGGTCGTCTATGAACGCAACGACTTGCGCCCGCCTCGCTGCCGGCGAGAAATCGTAGCGGGCTTGCGCCGCGTAACGGTGGCTCGGAGCCCTGAAAGTCGGGGAGCCTTTCCCGCGGCGTTGTTGAATCAGTTTCGTGCCCATACGTCAAATCAACCGCTTTCAATCATTTTTCAATCGTTTCAAATCATTTTCAGATTAACTTGAGTTTCGCTGCCAAGTCGCTCGCCGCGCCCGCGCGCTCGAAGCGGACGACCGCCTTTTTGCGTCCGTCCAGCGTGTGCAGCGTGTTGACGCTAACGACTTTTTCGCCGTACTTGGCTTCGATTTCTTTTTTTACGTCCGCTTTCGTTGCCTTGCCTTCGACTATGAAGGTGAGTTTGTTGTCGCGCTCGATTGCGCCAACCGCTTTTTCCGTCGTCAACGCGTACAAAACGAAATTCATTTCAAATCAACTCTTTTTCTGCATTTTAGCCAGAAGCGCGGCTGTTCTCGACAATATTTTTGGTTCGCCGCTGATTGTCACCACGTTGCCCGTGAGGCCTACTTGAATTTTGTAAGCGGAGGTTGCTCCAACGGCTTCAACAATATTTTTTTGAAGGTGAGAAAGCAATTCATTCAACACTTTCGTCTTTATTTCAGCGTAATCTAGTTGCAACCCGTTTTCTGCGTTGGTCACGGCAGGCGAAATACTGCCGTGCTCGGTTAAAACGCCGGCAATTATTTTAGGAACCGCGAACCGCTCGAAAACAGCCTTCACGGTTTTCAAGCGTTCGCGATCACCGATCAAAACCGCTCCAGTTCTTTCCGAAGTCAAGGCCAAGTCCCATCCAAGCGAATTAATTTGTTTGCTGATAATCCCGTTTACGCGATCGACTTTTGCATAGTAGTCGTGGCGCAGCGAATACTTCAAGTTCGGTTGGTGTCCAACGCCAGTGAATTTCATTTTAGCACCGTGTTCGCTCAAAACACTACCTATTCTTACCAACGCTTTAGCGTGTCTCAGTTGTGTTTGTGTAAATGCAGGCAAGAACAACAACTCCTTACGCATACAAACCGTTTTCAGCCAACTTGCTTAAAGCACCTTGAGTCAAAATCGCGAGCCGCCCCGCATCACCGCCCGG